>JAUPKO010000914.1 GCA_030837395.1 Actinomycetota bacterium
AGCTCAAGGCCGAATTCACGTTGCCGGTCGACATTCCGCTGCTGGAGATGAAGGCCTGAACCTACGATGTCCAGCGGTTCATCTACTACCACATGATGAAGGCCTACTGGAACGAGTCGATGGACTGGGACTCCAATGTCATCACCAACTTCGACTGGTACCACCCGACCGATGCGCATCGGCACACCCCGGACGAGGTCCGGTCCTGGTGTGATCAGGAGGGCCTTGAAATCGAGCGTCTCTATGAGTGTGGTTCGGGGATCACCCTGATTGCCCGCAAACCCTGACTGCCAGGTACCAGGCGCACTGCCGTCGTGCCACCCGGCCTGCGCACTGGACCCACTAGAGTGCGCGGATGCGGATCGTAGTCACCGGCGCCGCCGGCTTCATCGGTTCCACGGTCGCATTGCGGGCGGCGGTTGAGGGTCATGACGTTGTCGCGGTGGACGGTCTGTTGGGTGGTCCGTACCCGGCAGACGTCAAGCGACAGCGGTTCGACCAACTGGCTGCCGCCGGCCTCGAGTGCCTGCAGGTCGACCTTCGAACGTGCGAGATCTCGGGGCTTGTGAGGCGGGCCGACGCGGTCATCAATGAAGCTGCGATGCCCGGGCAGGCAGTCAGTTGGTCGGATTTCCCGCTCTACAGTTCCTGCAATATCAACGTTGCGCAGCGATTGGCTGCCGCCTGCGCTGATGCCGGCACTCGATTGGTGCAGGTCTCGACCTCGAGTGTCTATGGCAGGGAAGCAGTGGGGGATGAGTCGCTGCCGATTCGGCCGGTGTCGCCCTACGGCGTGACAAAGGCCGCCGCCGAACAACTCGTGGCTGCCTATGTGCGGGAACACGAACTGAACGCCGTTGTGCTGCGCTACTTCTCGGTCTATGGGCCTGGGCAGCGTCCAGACATGGCCTATCACCTCTTCTGCGAGGCCATGCTCGACGGCCGAACCCTGACAGTGTTCGGTGACGGTCGGCAGTCGCGCAGCAACACTTTCGTCGATGACGTCGCCGCCGCGACCTTGGCGGCGCTGGACCGTGGCCTGCCAGGCGAGGTCATGAACATCGCAGGCGGAGAGGGAGTCGAGTTGTTGACCGCTCTGGCTGTACTCGCTGATGAGTTGGGGGCGGAACCTCGGATCAGCTGGGCCCCTGCTCAAACAGGTGACCAACGGGTCACCGCTGGTATTGCCGAACGTGCCGCTGCGGTACTTGGCTGGCGACCTTCGGTGCCGGCCGAGGAGGGCCTGCGGCGACAGGCGCGGTGGCATCTGGCGCGTCGGTCGTCGGCCGGGCAGCACAGGTATGCTCACGGCCGTGACCGCTGATGCGACCGACGAGGCGGTGCTGAGCGAAGCCCAGGACGTCGAATCGGCTGACGCTCCGGTACTCCCGCTCCGGACTGGCACGCTCAGCCGCGGTCGCTTCTGGCTGTTGGCCGGCGCGGTGATCGCTGCGACGTTCCTGTTCCGGGTGTGGTTCGGTCAGCGTGGGTACTTCGTCGGTGACGACTTCCTATTGCGCAATGCGGCGACCCAGCCGCTGAGTGTCGACTACCTCTTCGCCGGGCACAACGGACACCTGAACCCGATCGGATCGGCCGTCCAGTGGCTGCTGCAGCGGTTGTTTCCTGACTCCTACCTGGCCCTTGTGCTCTTCTCGGCCGCCTGCGTCGCGGGTTTCCAGATCACTTGCGCGGCGATTTCCGAACGGCTCAGCGGCCCACGCTGGCTGGGCGTATTCCTGGCAGCCTTCGCCGGGCTGTCGCTGTTCACGGTGGAGTTGATCACCTGGTGGTCGGTCGCCATCTACGCCGCGCCGCTGCTCCTGGCGGCGGGCGTTGCGCTGTACTTCTGCATCCGGGCGATGGAAACCGGGATCGCGCGTGACTGGTTGTTCATGTTACTTGCGGTGGCCGCGGCCTTCCTGTCCGGAACCAAAGGACTCCTGCTACCCGTGCTGATCTTCGTGGTCGTGGCTTCGCTGCCGGTCGGTCGACCGATCGCGCTGGGCTATCGGGCTGCGCTGGTCCGGTTCCGCTGGCTGTGGCTGGGGCTGGTCATCGCGGTCGCCATGTTCGCCTGGTTCAGTGCGAGTCGGCAGCCGTTCCTGGGCAATGATGGTGCGACCGTGGCCGCCATCTGGCGGTTCCTGGTCGACAACACCTACCTGACCGCGGATCCGATCGCCTGGGGAGGACCCTGGCGCTGGGCGCCGATCGGGACCCCGGAGTTGCCGGGTTGGCATGCGGCTCCCGCGCCCACCCGCGGGATGCAGGATATTGCCGCCGGCCTCTCGCTGGTTGCGGTGGCGGTGACGGTCGCCTGGCGTCCCAAGGCGATCCGGTTGCTGGTGGGTGTCGGCGGATATGTGCTGTTGAGCATTCTGCTGGTGGCGTTGGGCCGAGCCGGGAGCATGTTCGCGGCACCGGTCATTCGCTACATCTTCGACCTCGTGGTGCCCTGCGCTCTGGTGCTCGCCTACGTGCTGGCACCAACGAGATGGGAGGCCGATCCGCTCAGTGCCCGTGGCATCCGGGCCGTCAATTGGTTGACAGCTCATCGAACCGTCAGGCAGGCGTTGACCGGGGTGTTGGTTGTGGCCGCCGCGGCATCGCTGCTCGTGTCCTACTCGGTGCCGGTGTCGATCCTGTCCCGAGTGCCCACTCGACTCTGGCTTGACAACGCCCGGGCCGGGTTCCCGCAGGTTGCCGACGGCAAGCTGCTGGCCCAGCCGGCCCCAGCGGTTCTATCCGGCTCCAACGAACCGCTGGCCTGGTATCTGGCGGGCGTGTCGGGTGCGCCGACGTCGACCGAGCTCGTGTTCGATCGGCTGCAGGCGTTCGACACTTGGGGACGGTTGCGCGAGCAGCATGTGAAGGCCTGGCCGTCGCCCGCCGGGCCCGTGCCGGGCTGCGGCTACCCGCTCACGGGCGACACGCCGGTGAGCGTGCCGTTGGGCAGCGTTGTCGAGCCTGGTTCGAATATAGCCGAATTGGGCTACTACACGAAGTGGGATGTCACGGTCCAGGTGGTCCTCAATGGTCCGGGATCGCCGCCCCGCGAGGAGCGGCTGATCGCAGGATTGCACCGTGCCTATTTCCCGCTGGCCGGTTCCGGGGACAAGGCTGAACTCGCGATCGTCGGGGCCGGTGGCCCGCTCTGCGTCACCGGACTTGCGGTCGGACCGCGCGACAACAACTGAAACTCGGTAGTCCAGGGTCCATCGGCGCACCGGTGGCGGGTCGAGGTGTGGTCAGGGGGTGAGGCGTTGGCGGGGTTCGGCGGGGCCGATGGTGAGGGTGGTGATGCAGGCGCCTGGGCCGTTTTCGAGGGTGAGGGTGACGGTGTCGGTTTCGCCGGTGACCCAGGTGTAGGAGGTGGTCTGGTCGCCGCCGAGGTTCAGCGTTCCGCCGG
>JAUPKO010000103.1 GCA_030837395.1 Actinomycetota bacterium
CGGCTTTGCCGGATCGAACCGGGTCGGTACTCGCTGCTCAGCGCGGCGATCTTCGTCCGTTCGCCCCGTTTCGAACCTCCAGCAGAAGAACCGCGTGCGGCCCCAGGCGCGTCCCTCCATCCCCGCTGTTGCCGCACCGCGGGAGGATCGGACGAACCGCGCACCTCCTTACGGAACCGCTGGCAGAAGAGTACCTTGCTCATCGCGGTGTGACCTTCTCATCACCTCACCCGAGCAGCTGTTTTCAACCCCTGCCTGGTGGCCGCTGAACCCTTCGGGGCGCGAGCTTCGATGGCGTTCGCGCCTGGCCCCACGGCCGGAATATTATAACCGCTTCCGAGACCGGAGGCCATGGCCGACGGTGGAAGAACCCTTCGCGCCGTCCACTCCCTCAAACAGCCAAACACCCCAGGAGGCGACATGACTGTCCTGTTCCACGAGATGACCCGGCAACAGCTCAACGCCGTAGCGCCCCGCGCCATCGCCGTCTTGCCCACCGCCGCCACCGAACAGCACGGCCCGCACATGGCCGTGGGCACGGACACCTTGCTGGTGACCACCGTGGCCGAGCGCGCCGCCCGGGCGGCCGCCGACACGGTGCCGGTGATCATCACCCCGCCGCTGCCGTTCGGCAGTTCGCACCACCACTATCCGTTCGGCGGCACCCTGTCGCTGACCAGCGAAGTCTTTTCCGGCGTGGTGCGCGACGTGCTGGTCGGGCTGGTGCGCGACGGCTTCCGCAAGCTGGTCGTGCTCAATGGCCACGGCGGCAACAAGGACCTGGTCGGCGCCGTGAGCCAGGACCTGGTGCATCGCCAGGGCGAGGCCGCCACCGTGGCCTCGTGCAACTACTGGGACCTGGCCAGGCCGGCGCTGTTGGCCGCCGACCTGATGCCGGCGGCGCGCTTCCCCGGCCACGCCGGGCACTTCGAGACCTCGGCCGTCCTGGCCCTGCGCCCGGACTGGGTCGACGAGGAGGCGCGGGCCAGGACGAAGGATCTGTCCACGGAGAGTTCCGGGCTGGATGTGGACCTGACCGGCGCGGTGGTGCAGACCCACGGCACCTGGGGCAAGGGACCGGGACACACGGATCATCCGGCCGCGGCCAGCGCCGAGCTGGGGAACCAGTTGCTGGAGATCATCGTGGCGCAGGTGGCCCGTTTCTTCCGCGACTTCAGCAAGGTACCCGGCCCAGTGACGGACTGAGGCAACGTTTTACACCGACAGCACCTCCCGCACCCGGCGGACCACCACCTCGACCTGCTCCGGCTCCAGGTGCTGCGGGTTGAGCCAGAGGGCGCGCATCGCCGGCTCGGTGGAGATGGCGATCGCCGGCTTCCCCTGCATCAGGGCCTGTTCCACCTGCCCCACCCGGGCGATCCGCTCCTCCACGGTCACCCGCGCCTTGGGCACCACCAGGGGCCGGGCCCCGCTGGTGGCCAAGGCCACCTCCGCCCGCACCCCTTCCAGGCCCTGCAGACCGGCGCACAACTGCTCCGCCATCCCCCGCCAGGCGGCGATGCGGGCGTCGTGGTCCAGGGCCGCCCACCGCCTGAGGGCGTAGACCAGCCCCACGATCTGCTCTTTGCTCACCTTGCAGGGTCGCCCGATCCCGGCGTTGGGGAAGGCCTGCATGGCCGCCGCCTGCACCAGGTCGCGCCGGCCGCACAGTATCCCCGTGTCGTTGGGACCGGCGATATCCTTGCCGCCGCTGAAGATCACCAGGTCCGCCCCGCGCTCGAGAAAGGCGCGCAGATTGGCCGACGGCGGCAGTTCGGCGGCGGCGTCCACCATCACCGGCACGCCGCGCGCGTGGGCGATGGCCGCCACCTCCTCCAGGGGGACCACCGGCTGCGGGTACAGCTCCACGTAGAGCACCGCGGCCGTGCGGTCGGTGATCGCTTCCTGCAGTTGTGCCGCCGTGGTGCCGCTCCCATCTCCCGCCTCCACCAGCTTAGCCCCGGCGGTGCGGCAGGCGTGGTCGAAGCTGATGCGGTGCCGCTTCTGCACCACCATCTCGCGCTTCATCCCCGTGGTGTCGGGCAACTGGCTCATCTTCTGCCGGTCGAGACCGGTCAGACAGGCGGCCGTCCCCAGCAGCAGGCCGCCCGCCGATCCCGTGGTCACGTGGCCCGCCTCCGCCCCGGTGAGGCGGGCGATCTGTGCGCCGCCCCAGGTCATCAGTTCGTCCATGCGCACGAACTGGCCGGCGGCCCGATTCATCGCCGCCAGCGTCTCGGGCGCCATGAGCGAGCCCCCCAGGTAGGTCATGCTGCCCGAGGCATTGATCACCGCAGTCACGCCGATTTCGTCGTAGATGCTGTTCATCGCATACTCCATTCCATTTGAGTTTCAGGGTAACGCCGACTCGCATCGTCTTCGCGCCACTCTCTCCTCTGAAAACCGTCGTCGCCTTGACGAATATACACCCGATCACCCTCTTTTACCTGTCGCACGCACCACACCCCCTCCACAGGAGATCCCGCCATGTCCGACAGACCCCTGAACATCCTCTGCTTCGGCGCCCATCCCGACGACTGCGACTTCCGCTACGGCGGCATGGCCATGCTCTACCGGGCCCTGGGCCACCGCGTCAAGTTCGTCTCCATGACCAACGGCGACACCGGCCACTACTCCATGGGCGGCGGCCCCCTGGCCCGCCGGCGCTGGGCCGAAGCCCAGGCCGCCGGCCGCATCGCCGATGTCGAGTACGAAGTCCTCGACATCCACAACGGCGAACTCGAGCCCACCGTCATGGTGCGCAAGCTGGTCATCGAGCGGATGCGCCAGTTCACCGCCGACCTGGTGCTCTGCCACCGGGCCAACGACTACCACCCCGACCACCGCTCCGTGGGCGTGCTGGTGCAGGACGCCGCGTACATCGTCACCGTCCCCAATGTCTGCCCCCTGACTCCGGCCCTCGCCCAGGCCCCGGTCCTCGGCTACGCCTTCGACGAGTTCGCCCTGCCCAATCCCTACCGGGTCGACGTGGCCATCGACACCGATGCGGTCTTCGACCGCAAGGTCGAGATGGCCCACTGCCACGCCTCGCAGGTGTACGAATGGTTGCCGTACAACGGCGGCCACCTGGACCAGGTTCCCGAAACCGACGCAGACCGTCGAGCCTGGTTGCGGGAAGGCCTACACCGCCGATGCAGCCACGTCGCCGACGTGGCCCGCCACACCTTGAAGAGGATCTACGGCGAGGAGCGCGGCGCGGCTGTGGGCACCGCCGAGACGGTCAGCTTTTCGGAGTACGGTCGCCGCGCCACCCCCGAGGAGATTACCCGGCTCTTCCCCTTCCTGCCACCGTCCGCGTGACCGGATGACGGGAGAACTACTCAGAAAATAGCCTACCTCACCCCCCGGCCCCCTCTCCCAGGGGGAGAGGGGGAGTCAAAGTGGCGATTTTCCTCCGGATGGGTGCGCCGACGGCGCATGACAACTACTCAGAAAATAGACCGCTAATTCGGGCGGAAAGCCCTCACCCCCCGGCCCCCTCTCCCAGGGGGAGAGGGGGAGTCAAAGTGGCGGTTTTCCTCCGGATGGGTGCGCCGACGGCGCATGACAACTCCTATGGAGGTGGCATTTTCCCCTTGTGATGGGTGGA
>JAUPKO010000915.1 GCA_030837395.1 Actinomycetota bacterium
ACGCAGTCCGATCCCGTCATCGCGGCCGACCTCATCCTGCGCGATCCGCTGGCGTCCTGGATCGCGGAGGTCACGCGCACCCGTGCCCTCCGGGAAGGCGCGCACGGGGAAGCCTGATCGGCTCCGCGTCATGCGGCGCAGCATTCGTGAGACAGCCGTCCCGGTGGTGAGATGCCGCCCACCGGCGCCTCAGCCGCAGCACGCGGCACCGCAGGACTAAGCCCGTTCAGGGCACATCGCGGAATGGGGGACTTTGGACATCTGCGACGCGCAAGGCGGGCCAGTCGGCCCACGGCTCATCGTCCACTGTAACGGCGGATCCGTCGCTCGTGTTGATCAGCGCGATGGGCTGGTCGTCGTCAGTGAGGGCGTACAGCCAAGCGGACCAGTCCGTGGCAGGTAGCGGCTCGCGCTGCATGCGCCAGGCCTCGGGGATGAGAAACTGCCTCAAGAGGTCCTCGTCGCGCTCAGACTGGTAGCCCGCGGCGTCCCTCCAGCAGGCGTGCGCAGAACGAGCGGCCGCCTCTGTGGCTCCGAGCCACTGCCCGATGCCCAGCGCGGTTGTCCCGAGCGGACCGAACGTATCGACGTCTAGGGTGGCGAGGGTTGTTCGGTCGAGTAGTTGGCGGGCGAGGATGGCGGGGCCGTCCGGGCCGTGCGCAGTGTCCCAGATGTCGGTGACGAGGTCGCCGTCGGAGAGCGCGCTGCCGCCGTTGCGGTTCATGAGTATCCGCGGTGTGCCATCGAGATCCACGAGGGACAGGCAGTCATACATACCGCCCCCCGGGTGCAGGATCGCCAGGCGCAAGGGCTCGTCGACCATTCGCAGAGCGTGGGCTGCGGCCAGCCAGGACAGGGCCTCCTTCACGTTGAACGACAGTTCGCCGTCGTCGTCTCGGTCCGTCATGCCGCCCCCTTGAGTGTTGCCAACGCTACTGGCCGCCCCAGCGCATCGTGCGTCAGCACAGCTGACGTGGACGGCTATGCGGCCAACAGATGATGCTCGAACCGCGAAGGGGGCACCGGAACCGGCTCGCCTCCGCGAGGCCCATCGGGGAAGGTCCCCACGCTCCAGCAGTAACGATGTGAGTCAGCGCAGGAGCGGCCATCGCGCAGCCCCGCGACCAGCGCCCGAGCCACCGCGGACTCGCGTGGGCACGCCGCCCACCAGTTGGCGGTCTCTCGGTCCGGCGGTGACCAACCTTGGCGGCGCAGGAGGACCTCATCGAGCGGCCAAGCGCTGGCCGGCAAGTAGTTGCCTGAGACCAGTTCGACGTACCAGTTGTCAGGGTCCCGCGCAGCCTGCGCGTAAGGCAGCGGAGCAGCATCCTCCTCGGCGTCGTACTCGAGCACCAGGAACTGCTCCCAGCGAAGCCCGCGCAGCACTGCTGTGATCCGCTCCTCGAGAACTGCCCAACTGTCGGCCACACCCGACACAATGCCCGTGTGGTCTGACACTCAGGCCCGACTGGACCGGCACGGAGGAACCTGTGGGACCAAGTGGAGCCGTCGACGAACCGACCTTGAAGGACGCCGACCCGCGGTGGGCCAGCACCTCACGCAACCTGCAGTCGACGTGGCGCGAAGCCCATGGGCTGGCCCCCGGGTATGGCGCGCCCACATACGCGCCTCGAGTCGACCAACACGGCAATGAGGTGGATCCGATCGGCAGTTGTCTGACGCAAGCAGATGGTGAACGAGGACGCAACTTCCTCACCACGACCATGTTCAACGAGGCCCAGCGAGCAGTCGCAGCCAAGGAGCCCGGCGCCGTCATCCGCGAGGCCAGGCTCTACCAGGACCTGCTGTCCAGCCAGCCGCTGTGCTTCAACCTCTTCGGTGAGCTGTCCGCCCCCGACCGACTGGACAAGGCGACGGCCGTCGTATGGCACCTTTGGCCGGACTTCACGGGGACGGTCACCGAAATCCGGTACGAGCACAACCCCCACCGCGGTCCGCACGGGCTCATCGGAACCAAGTCCGCCTTCGATGTCTTCATCGACCTGCAGGACTCCGACGGGGCCAGGAGCTTCATCGCCATCGAGGTCAAGTACCACGAGAACATGCACGAGGAGCCCCTCGGCCTCGACGCACACGACCCCGAAGACCAACGTGCTCGACGGGAAGCCCTCGCCGAGGCAGCGAGTCGCGTGCATGGGGACTTGGAAGACCTGCGCACCTCGGGCGTCGCCCAGGTCTGGCTCGACCACGCCCTCGCGTTGTCGATGATCGACCCCGACGTTCAAGCCGCGCACGGGGTCTGCCACGGCCAACCCTGCCTGCCGCCGTACGCACAGGGCATGTTCGTCATGCTGGCGCCGCGGGGCAACGGCAAGGTCACCGCGGCCTACCTTGCTTACCGCACCTACCTCGAACGGCAGGGAGCCGACCTGTCGACCCTGGGCTACGTCTCCGTTGAGGACTACCTTGCTGCCTGCCGCGCATCCGTCCCCGACTGCACCTGGGTCGAGGCGGAGGAAGGGCGCTACCTCGCCGCCGTGAACTGACCATATAGCTCGTGGCCGCGCTGAGATGTGTCGCCCTGGCGTGAGTTACGACTACCTCAGCATGAGCCGAATCAGC
>JAUPKO010000916.1 GCA_030837395.1 Actinomycetota bacterium
AGGCGAACGTGGTCGACGAGTTGACCCCTGCAGCGTTCCGCAACACCGGCCAGTACGCGTACGAGAACAACAGATGCATGTGCGACCACGGAAGGCTCAAGGCACGACTCCGTCCGATGCGGGGGTTGAAGACGGACCGGACCGCCAGCGTCGCGATCCGAGGCCAAGCGTTCATCCAAAACCTGCAACGAGGCCACTACGAACTGGGAGTCGAGGTGCCGTTGATGTTCCAGCTGGCGACCGGATTCGACGAACTCTAGCTGGCGATCTGAAGGATCCCGCCTCCGCCAACGATTCCGCGCGCCCTACGTACGCCAAACGCAACACCGCCGTAGGGCGAGACCTACTCGCTGCAGGGCCGGATCACAACCTCGCAGTACTCGCACGCAACACTGCCATCCAACATGTGGCGAGGAGTACATCCGTGTACGCGGCATTGTGTGAAACGACCGCTGTCTGTCGTGTTCGCGGAGAGATAGGCGACCTCACTACGGATCTGGGGAGCGCTCGTCGGCGCTCCCCAGATCACGTTTGAGTCAGTGTTCATGAACGATGATGCCCCGAATGTTCTTACCATCGACCATGTCCTGGTAACCCTGATTGATGTCCTCCAACCGGTATCGCGCGGTGACCAGCTCGTCCAGCATGAGCTTGCCCTCCTCGTACATTCGCATCAGGCGGGGAATCTCGAAGTGAGGGTTGCCCGATCCGAACAGCGCTCCCTTAATCGTGCGCTCGTACTGGGTAAGAAGGAGACCGGGGAAGTTGATCGTCTTCAACTCTGGATGCGCCACAGCCGTCAGCACCGTGGTACCTCCCTTGCTCAGCACGTTGATGGCATCGGTGACAATCTTCTCTGAGACGGTCGAGACCGTCACGATTGAAACGTCTGCACCCACACCCCATGACGCGTCAAAGATGAACTCATGAGCCTCCTCGGCGGTGGCGAACACGTGAGTGGCGCCGAAGCGTAGTGCGGCATCTCTCTTGCCTTCGACAGGGTCCACCACCACGACCCGAAGAGCGCCAGCGATAGCAGCGCCTTGCACGGCGTTCATGCCGACCCCGCCGGCGCCGTAGATGACCACGTTGTCACCCTGCTTCACACCCCCAGCGGTGACAGCAGAGCCGAACCCTGTCGGCACCCCGCAACCCAGCAACACCAGGGACTCGAGAGGCAACCAGTCATTGACCTTGACGATCGAGTTCCGGCTCACGGTCCCCCACTGGGAGAACGTTCCCAGCATCATGGAACTGCCGTACTCGACACCATCCTTGACAAGGCGAAAGCCTCCGTCAGGGTAGCGGCCTTCGAGGGCTCCAGCACCAGAGTCGCACAGGTTCGATCGCCCAGCGGCACACCAACGGCAATGGCCGCAGGCCGAGATGAAGCTGCACACCACGTGGTCGCCCACTTTGATGTCCGTCACTCCCGGCCCGACTTCCTCCACGACTCCGGCGCCTTCATGACCGCTGACGTACGGGAAGCGAATGAAATCACCCCAGTCACCAAGAACAACGTGGTAGTCGGAGTGGCAAAGCCCCGATGCGACGTAGCGAACAAGTACCTCCCCATCTTTGGGTGGCACGACATCCAACTCCATAATTTCCCACGGCTGGTGCATTCCATGCAGCACGGCCGCCTTAGTGGTAATCATCATTCTCCTTAGTGGGGTTCTTCGTGACTGACGGTGCGGAGCTCTATGACCACGGACGAACGTTGTGCGTGGTCGTGATGGCCTTAACCTCAAGGAATTCCTCGAAGCCAAAGCGGCCGTACTCTCGCCCCAGGCCTGACTGCTTGTAGCCGCCGTAAGGGGCCAGCAAGTTGAGGGGACCATCGTTGATCTTCACGAGGCCCGCATCTACCTTCCCCGCTACCTTCATCGCGTGATCTTCGTCATCAGACCAGATGCAGGCATGAAGGCCGTAGATGGTGTCGTTAGCCAGATCAATGGCCTCGGACTCGGAGTCATACGCCTGAATTACGAGCACGGGACCGAAGATCTCCTCTTGCGCGATACGCATGTCCGGGGTGACATCTCCAAACACGGTGGGCTTTACGAAGTATCCCGAGTCGAGGGGCTCAGGAAGACTGGGCCGACCCGGACCACCAACCACTATGCGGGCTCCCTCGTCTATTCCCGCCTGAATGAGGTCCTGGACGCGATTCCATTGGATATCCGAAATCACCGGCCCCACATCCACGCCCTCCTCGAGCGGATCTCCCACAACCAGTTCACGGACCTTGGCGGCCACGATGCTCTCTGCCTCCGCCACACGGGACCGAGGAACGAGAAGCCTCGTGAGAGCATCACAACGCTGCCCGTTGTTGACCATGCAGTCGGCTACGCCGAACTCGACCGCCGCTTTGAAGTCAGCATCTTCGAGGACGATGTTGGGACTCTTGCCGCCAAGTTCAAGGGTCACCTTCTTAACCTGGTCCGCCGCAAGCTCACTGATCCTCTTCCCCGCTCGCGTCGATCCGGTGAAGGTGACCGCGCCCACTGCAGGGTTCCTCACCAGTGCTTCTCCGACGACCGGTCCAGTTCCGAAGACGATGTTCAGCACCCCGGGCGGAAGCTCGGCATAAATGGCTACCTCTGCCAAGATGCGGGCGCTTAGCGGCGCGAACTCACTTGGCTTAACTACGACCGTGTTGCCCGCAGCCATGGCGTAGGCAGCCTTGACGGTGACCAAATGCAGAGGGAAGTTCCACGCCGTGATGGCGCCCACGACCCCGATCGGCTCACGGACCACGATGCTGTTGTCGATCTCCTCGCTGAACGGGTAGCTCTCAGCTATCGCCGCGGCCGTTCGCAGGCTGTGTGACGGCACAACCGCCTGAACGTTGTAACTCAGGCTGTACGTTGCTCCAACCTCTCGGCTGATGACTGTCGCGATCTCCTCCCGGCGGTCGTCGAGCCCGTCGGCCAGTGCCCTTAGGTGTTTGCCTCTCTGCTGAGGGGTCAAGGCACGCCAGGCGGGCTGAGCCGCAACTGCAGCCTCCACAGCGGCATTGAGATCTGCGACGCTGCCGGCTGGGGCGTTCCCCATGATTACACCGGTACGCGCATCGATGACCGGGATGGGGATCTCCCCCTGAGACTCCCGCCACGTACCACCAATGTAATGCTGGTTCTCATGGAGCTCATGAGTGCTCACAGGTCTTCCTTTCGATTGTCACGGACGCTTATGCTCGCTGGTGGTGATTAGTGCGGGGGGATCGTGGGACGTGACCAGCGGCAACGTGCCCCTCACTGGTTCGACTTCCACCAGACATGTATGGGCGGATGGTCCTTGCGCAAGGGACGAGGTCCCTATGTCGGGTGTCAGAACGTTGGGGTTTCCGCCCTTATCCACTGATCCCACTTCGGTCGGATCGAGTGGGTCAAACCAGGCACCGGTCGCCAGCTGCACGACTCCCTGGCTTAGGCCGTGTCGAACGTCCACGACCGCGAGACAAGCCCCGCGATCATTGAACACCCGCACCGGAGAACCGGTCACGAGCCCCCTGTCCAGGGCATCTCGATCCGACATGCCGAGCTTCTCACGACCGTCCACCTTGCCCCCGACGCTGTGCACGCCGAAGTCGAGTTGGCTGTGGAGACGACGATCAGGCTGATGCGAGATGAGATGCAGGGGGAACCGGCTGGCGACCGAGCCGCCCAGCCACTCCATGGGCTCAAGCCATGCGGCGTGACCGGGACAGTCCGCATAGCCGAACGACGCAACCGTCTCCGAGTAGAGCTCCACTCGTCCTGAAGGAGTCCTTAGAGGATGACGTTCCGGGTCGAGCCTGAGCTCGGCGAAGATCGGCACGGTCGGCTGGTCGAGTGGAAGCCGGATTGCTCCCTGTGCGACGAATTCTTCGAAGTTGGGGAGTTCGAATCCAAGATCGGCGCACTTGACGACCGTTCTTCCGTACAACTCCATAATCCATTGCGAT
>JAUPKO010000917.1 GCA_030837395.1 Actinomycetota bacterium
AAGAAGACCTCCGGGCCCCGGTACTTCGGGATGCCCGGCACCTGCTGCGGCGTCGAAGCCAGCCCGGAGCTGGTCGAGACCGAGCGTGAGGCCATCGCCTGAGGCGTGCGCGGGAACCTGTGGCAGACCCGCCGCGTCGCCGAGGTCCTCAAGAAACCCCGCGTCGCCGGACTGTTGACCTACCACGGCACCGTCATCGGCCGATACGCCGACTACGAGCCGATCGTTCCCGACGAGGAGCACGAGACCCTGCGCGCCCGCTTCGATAACTGCAAATCGGGCAGGCCCCCGACGAAGGCATACCTGCTCTCCGGCGGCCTGCTCGTCTGCGGGCGGTGCGGCAACAACCTGTCCGGCAGACCGTACAAGCAGCGCCTGCGCGCGGACGGGACACCCCGGCAGGTGTACCGGTGCGTGATCCGCGACATCGGCTCCGACCAGTGCGGATGCCTGGACATCGACCTGCTCAAGGTCGAGACCGAAGTCAGAGCCATGGTCATCGCGACGCTGGCCGACCCGGCGCACTCACGCCAGGTCGCCCGCACCTCCGCCAAACTCGCCGCCGCCCAGACCAAATTGGACTCCGCGAAGAACGACGCCGTCGAGTTGGCCAAGCGCCTTGGCGAGGGACGCCTGTCGTTGACCGCGTACGACGCGGCGTGCGAGCCGCTGAACAAGCGCATCGCGAAACTGGGCGCAGAGGTCGAGGCGCTGCGCGAGGCCGGGGGCGGGACCGCCGCAGGGCACCACGCGGACTGGTCCTGCTCGTCCCACCGGATGGGCACGCGCCCCACAACCATCCCCGCGAAGGACAGGATCGCCGTCATCTGAACCGGGCTGGAATCATTGCTTGTCGGCCCCGCTCCCGTCCGCCCTGGGAGCGGGCTGCTCCATGTCCTGGGGCGTGCCGGGCCGGTGGCGGGGAACGTGGTCCGTCGGCGGTCCAGCTGGCCGGTGCTCATGCTACGTTTCTTGCAATATGCGTAGTTATCATCCCGATGATGGGGTTGAGTATGGGGCCGGTCGGCCGGTGGACTGGGTCCGAGGCGAACCTGCTGCGCTCGGCGATGCGGTTGAGCCTGCGTTCGTTCGCGGCGCACCTGGGGGTCTCGTTCGGCACGGTGACCTTGTGGAATCGGCGCGGTGCGACGATCGAGCCGACGCCGGAGCTGCAAGCCGTCCTTGACACTGCACTGGCTCAGGCACCGCCGGAGGCCCGCCAACGGTTCGAGGACGCGCTGCGCGAGAATGGGCCGAGCGTTCCCGATCTCGTGGCCGCGCCGGTCATGGCGGCGCCGCGTATGGACGAGGTCCTCCTGACGGTGCAGGTCGGCGGTCAACTGGTCACGCTGCCGTTGGACTCGGTGGCGACGGCCGCGAGGGCCTTCGCGGCAGGGCAGGTCGGCTCTTCCGGGCCGGCGTTGGTCAGGAGGTGGCCAATGGTGACGACGATCGAACAGGGCGACGACCGCGCGTACGAACTATTTGTGCGCGGATACGGGCTGTTGGGCAGCAACGATCGGGGTCAGATCGAGGCGGCGCAGGCGCTGCTTCAGCAGGCGGTGGACCGGGACCCGCGGTTCGCGCGGGCGATCGCCGCGCGCGGATACACCAGCTGGCGGCAGTACTTCGCAGGCTGGTCGGGCAGGTCCCAGGCGTTGCAGGACGCGCTGCGCGACGTCGAGGCGGCGCTGGCCGTCGACCCAGAGTCGATCGGCGCGCAGACGACGTTCATCCGGGCTTGCTGGGACATGGGATGGCACGAGCGGGCGCTTCAAGCGGGGCGCGCGGTCTACGACCTGCGCCCCGACAGCCTGGACGCCTGCGTGGCGTTCGCGCGGTCCCTGAACAACGCGGGCCTGGCCCACTACGCGCTGCCGCTGCTGGAGCGCGTCCTGAGCGTGGACCCGACGCATCCGGCGGCGGTCAAGTTGAGCGTGTGGTGCAAGGTGATGGTCGACGACCACGCCGGGGCGGTGGAGACGGCGCGCGATCACCTGCTGCGCACACCCTCGGACGCGAACACGAGATGGGCGGTCGCCCTGGCGCAGGCCGCCATGGGGCAGGCGGACGCGGCGGCCACCGCGCGGCGGGGGCTGGAGGCCGATCCCGGGGACGTGACCTTGTGGGTGCTGCTGGGCTATCTGCACCGTGGCGCCGGGCAGGACGCCGAGGCTCTCGGCGCGTGGGCCGAGGGGCTGGAGCACGTCGGCGAGTCGGTGAACCAGCGGACCCTGGTGTGGCGGGCGAACCTGCTGGCGGCCCTCGACCAGGGGGACGAGGCGCTGCGGTGCGCGCAGGTCCTGGTGGGCACTGATCCGCACAACGGCTACCTGCGCTACCGGGCGGCCCACGTACTCGCCGAGCTCGGAGAACACGGCGACGCCGTGGCCATGATCGAGACCGCCGTACGCGAGGGCTTCCGCTCCGCGCAGCTGCTGCGCCAGGAGACGCGCCTTGGCCTGGCCCCGCTGATGCGCGCGCCGGGCTTCGGCGCGGCGCTGGCGGGCCTCGACCGCGAGGTGGCGCGCTGCGCGAGCCTGCACACCGCAGACTTGCCGAGCGTGCAGGTCGCACGTGACATCGAAGGAGACGAGAAACGATGACCCTTGCGCGCAGCGACGCGGGATGGATCGCAGGGACCGCAGGCGAGGGGATAGTCACGATCGGCGACCCCCGTCTGAAAGCGCCCACCGCCCCCGTGGGCGACGCGGCGGGAGCGGCCGAACTGGTCAGGACCATGGTCGAGCGGCTGAGGGAGTTGAACGGCGCGGGCCTGGCTGCCCCGCAGATCGGCGCCAGCGTCAAGGCCGCCGTCGTGGAGGTGCGCCGCACCGACGTCTTCCCCGACCGGCCCACCTGCCCGCTGATGGTCATGCTCGACCCGGTCATCGTCTCCCGCTCCGAGAACGCGGTGCTGGACTGGGAGGGCTGCTTCAGCGTGCCGGGCATCATGGGCCTCGTGCCCCGCGCCGAGACGATCACCGTGCGCTACACCGACCCGGACGGTCGCGAGGTCACCGCCGAGCACCACGGTTACGTAGCCCGGGTCGTCCAACACGAGCTGGACCACCTCGACGCGGTCGAGTTCGTCGACCGCATGCGCGACATGACCTCCCTGACCACCGTGGCGAACTACCTGGCCCACCACCAGCGCGCGTCCACCGCGCGATGACAGGCACACGCCTGGCACACCGCTGAGACACCGGCGCATCCCGGGACCGCCCCCTTCGGGGCGAGAGTCGAAGTGCGCCCAGAACGATCCCCCCCGGTCCGGGGCGGACCCTGGGCGCCCGACCCCGGGAGCACCCCATGTCAGCGAGCACCACCGCCCCCACCTGTTCGGACCTGCTGGTCCTCGGACCCCCCGCGAGCCCGACGAGAGTGGCCGTCGTGGGCCTGGGCCCCCAGGCCCGCGAGCACCTCATCCCCGCGCTGCTCGGCCTGGACGACGCACGCGTCGTCGCCCTGGTCGATCCCGAGCCCGCTCTGCGCCACGACGTCGGCTCCCGTCTCGGCGTGCCCGCCGGGTACGCGGACCTGTCCCGGCTGCTGGCACAGGAACCCGTCGACTGCGTCGTGGCCGCCTGCCCGCCCCAGGCCCACGAGCAGATCGCCGCCGCCAGCATCGAGGCCGGCGTGCCGGTCTTCGTCGAGAAGCCCCCGGCCCTGCGCACCCACACGGTGCGCGACCTCGCGGCCGCCGCCGACGCGAAGAGCCTGACCACGGGCGTCGGCATGAACTTCCGCTGGGCCGCGCCCGTGGCGCACCTGCGCGCGCTGCTGGACTCCGGCGCTTACGGCAGCGTCGACACCGTCAGCGTGCGCCACGTCGCCAGCAAGCCGCGCGCCTCGATGTGGGGACAGGACCTGTGGCGCTCCTTCCTGCTCGCCCAGGCCATCCACCCGATCGACCTGCTCGTCCACCTCGCGGGCGGCGCGCCCACCCGCGTGCGCTCAAGCCATCGCCTCGGCGACGACCACCTGACCATCGCCGCCCACATCGACTTCGACAACGGGGCCATCGGCACCCTGCTCACCGGCACCCAGGCCCCCCGCTTCGAGCACCGCGTCGAGATCAGCACCACCACCGGCGCCACCTTGAGCATCACCGACCTCGCCGAGGTCGCCATCGGCGGCGGCGCCCAGTCCCCCGGGCCCGTCCTGCGCGGCGAGATGCGCCACTGGCGCCCCAGCCCCATGAACATCGGCTTCGAGCGCACCGGCTTCGCCACCGAGCTGGCCGGGTTCGTCCGCGCCGTCGCCCGACACGAGGCCTTCCACGCCGACCTCGCCGACATCACCACCGCCTACCAGATCATGGACGACCTGACCGATCAGGAGACCACGCGATGAGCGTCACGACCCGGCCCAAGACCCTCGACATCAAGCACACCGTTCTCGGCCCCGCCGAGCACGAGGCCGTCGCCGCCGTCCTGGCCGGCGCAGACCTGTCCGGCAACGCCCACGCTGTCACCGACTACGAGACGGCCCTGCGCGCCTGGTTCACCAGCGCCCACGCCGTGGCCTGCTCCTCCGGCACCGCCGCCCTGCACCTGGCCATGCTCGCCCTGGGCATCGGCCCCGGCGACGAGGTGATCGTCTCCGCCGCCGCGCCGGCCATGACCGCCCTGCCCGTCCTGGCCCTGGGCGCCGTGCCCGTCTTCGCCGACATCGCCGACCCGACCACCTTCGCCCTGGACCGCGACGACATCGCTGCCAAGACCACCGGACGCACCAAGGCCGTGGTCACCGTGCCGATGTGGGGCTACCCCGCCGACGGCACCGATTTCGCCGCTGCCTGCGCCCAGTGGGGCCTGCCCCTGATCGAGGACGCCGCCCAGGCCCACGGCACCGTCGTCGACGACCGCCCCGCCGGAACCCACGCCACCATCGGCACCTTCAGCACCCACGCCCGCAAGATCATGACCACCGGGGAAGGCGGCTTCTGCCTCACCGGCGACGACGCCCTCAACGACCGGCTGCGCCAGATCCGCAACCTCGGCCGGCCCGACGCCGGAG
>JAUPKO010000104.1 GCA_030837395.1 Actinomycetota bacterium
AGCCTTCGTTGAGCTTGATGTTCCAGGTGATCTGGTCCGAACTGGTGATCTCCTTGGCGACGGCATTCTCGGGCTTGGCCGTCTTGGGGTTGTAGGTGACCAACCCGGTGAACACGTTGTCGATGACGTTGCCGCCGCCGGTCTCGTTGGTGTTGGTGGGGACGAGCGGGTTCTGCGGCTCCGAGCCGTTCACGGTGACCGTGCCGGCCGCCGATCCGCTGCTCGTGCCGCCGCCGCTGTCGCTACCGCCACAGGCCGTCAGGGCCAGGGCCGCGACGGCTCCCCCCGCCAGCCACATCGTGGCTCTGCGTGAACGCATGCAATTCTCCTTATGTGATGTGGGGGCCCGAATACACCTAGGCCTGGGCACAGGGTAACGCGAAAGTAAATGTTCCAGCCGTAGGTGTGTCCGATGATGACCGTGTCGCGTCGGGTAGATACTGAGCCATGCCTGAAACCATCAATGGTCTGCCGCTGCATCCGCTGGTGGTGCACGCGGCCGTCGTGCTGGTCCCGCTGACGCTGGTGCTGAGCATCCTGATTCTGCTCCGGCAGTCGTGGCGGCGGTCCCTGGGGTGGTGGGCGGTGCTGTTGGCAGGCACCGCCGTGGTGACGACAGCCCTGGCGAAGGAGACGGGTGAGGGGCTGGCCGAAGTCCTCGGGGAGCCGATTCGCCACGCGTCCCTGGGCGATGGCCTGCCCTACTTCGCCGCGGCGATGTTCCTCATGCTGACCGCGTATGTCGTCTGGGGTGCGCTGTGGGACTGGCGGCAGGGTCGCAAGCAGTCGCAGAAGCCCCTCGCTCAGGGCGCCGTCGCGGCGGAGTCCGTCGTACCCGCACCCAGCCTGCGGACAATTGAGGATCCCTCCGTCGCTACCTCGGGCGCCCCGATTCCGCCCGTGCCGCCTTCCCCGGTCCCGGCGTCCAAGGTGCGCAGAGTGCCGCTGACAGTCACCATCCTGGGGATCCTGTCGGTGCTGGTGGCGGCGTTGGCCACGGTGCAAACGTTCCGGGTGGGCGAATCCGGCGCGCAGGCCGTGTGGGCGACCGAACTCACCGACGCGAAGGCAGCGACATCGCCGTCGGCCCAAGCCACCAAGGTGATTCCGATGTCCGAGGTACTCACCCACAACTCCGACAAGGACTGTTGGACCGTCATCAACGGCACCGTCTATGACCTCAGCGCGTGGATCGCCGAGCACCCCGGCGGCAGTGTGCCGATCTTGAGCCTGTGCGGTACCGATGGCACCACGTCCTTCGAGGCCCAGCACGCCGGGCAGGCCAAACCGGAGTCACAATTGGCCGGTTTTGAGATCGGTACCGTGCGATAAGGCGGCAGTTCGCACGACGTCGGGCCGTTCAATCCCGCAATCCTTGCCAGTCTGCCCTAGCATCTGCCCAGGTTTGATTTCCGTTCACCTCTGGTTCATCGGAGGTCCTGGGAGGTGCTCGCGTGGCGCAATGGTTCACCGAGCGGTTCTCCGACGTATCCCCGCGCACCTGGTTCACCCTCGGCAACCTGGTGGCTGGCATCTCCGTCGGCGCCTATCTGATCCCGCAGGCGATGGCCTACGGCAGCCTCGCTGGGGTCGGTGCGGCCCTCGGCCTGGCCACCGCAATCGTGCCGTTGCTGGCGTACACCCTGCTGGGCAAACACAAATGGATGTCCGTCGGCCCGGAATCCTCGGTCGCATTGATGTCGGCGGCTGCAGCGGCCCCCGCGGCGGCCGCTGCCGGGATGGAGCCGGCTGCGGTTCTGCCGGTGATGGCGGCGATCGTCGGGATCGTACTGATGGTCGGGCGCTTCCTGAAGGCCGCATTCTTCGCCGATCTGCTCTCGTTGCCGGTGCTGGTGGGGTACCTCACGGGAATCGCCGTGCTGATGGTGATGTCGCAACTGCAGAAGCTCACCGGTATTGAGGCCAACACCGATGACCTGTGGACCATGCTGACGCAGACGCAATGGACCATGCCCGATTGGACCACGTTGGGGGTGGGGCTCATCGTGGCGCTGATCGCCTGGTTCTCGCCGCGGATCTCACCGAGGTTCCCCGGAGCCCTGGCGGCCCTCGGGGTCTCGATCCTGTTGGGCATGCTCACGGACATCCCCACGATCGGTCCGGTCACCACGGCGCTGCCGACCTTTGCCGTCCCGGCTTTCTCGATGCAGTTGGTGGAGGCGCTCATCTGGCCCGCCGTGACCGTCGCGGCCGTGGCCTTCGCGGACGTGATGATCACCTCCCGGGCAATCAACGACGGCACCCGCAGCAATCCCGAACGCGAGATGTTCGCCATCGGAGGGGCGCAATTGGCCACCGGCTTCTTCTCCGGCTACCCGGTCTCGGCGTCGTCCTCACGCACGGCGCTGGGCCGGGCCTCCGGGGCCTCCAGTCGGCACTTATCGCTGGTGGTAGCCGGATTGTTGATCGTGGCGCCGCTGCTGATCGGCCCGATCCTGTCAGAGATCCCCGAAGCAGGACTGGCGGGCATCATCCTGTTCGCAGCCGCTTCGTTGATCGAGGTCCCGCAGTGGCGCAAACTGCGCAGACTGCACCGCAATGAGTTCGCGATCGCCGCCTCGTGCACCTTGGCTGTACTGCTCTTCGGCATCCTGCCCGGGATCGGTTTCGCGATCGCACTGTCGGTGTTCGCCTTCCTGGCCCGGCTGGCCCGGCCCACGGCGTCCGTGCTCGGGTTCACGCCCATGAGCGAGAGCATGCACAGTGTGGACACGCACGACGACACCGACACTGTGCCCGGGTTGGTCGTCTTCCGCTACGAGGCCCCGCTGTTCTTCATCAACGCACCGGACTTCTTCGAAGAGGCAGTCGAAGTGGTCGACGTCGACACCGAAGTGCTGCTGGTCAATATGGAGGCGTCGGCCAACTTGGACACGACCAGTCTGGACACCCTGCAGGAACTGTGCATCTATCTGGACGATATGGGCGTCGAACTGTGGCTGGCCCGGGTCCGCCACGACGTCCTGGTGCTGCTGGACAAGCACGGGGTGATCAACGAGATCGGCCCGGAGCACATTTTCGAGACGCTCACTATCGCCGTCGACGAGTTTCGCTCGACCCGAATCGACTGAGCGAGGGTCGCCGGGCCTCAACCGCCAGGGGTGGGCGCGGCCCGGGGCGCCAGGGCGACGGCGGCCACCACCCCCGCAGCGGCCCCGGTGAGGTGCGCCAGCCAGGACACGCCGGGGCCGACACCTGTGGGCAACACCCCCCACACGAGCCCGCCGTACAACACCACGACGACGACCGCGATCACCAGATCGAGCCAGTGCCGGGTGAAGAAGACTGATGTCACAAGGTAGGCGAAGAAGCCGAACACCATGCCGGAGGCACCGATGGTCACCACGTTGGCCGGTCCGAGTAGCCATACGCCCAGGCCCCCGAGCACACCGATCGTGACCGTCACCGGCCACATGCGCCGTTCGGTGCGCCAGGCCACCAGCAGTCCCAGCACCACGAACGGCACGGTATTGGCCAGCAGGTGGCTGAACCCGGAATGCAGGAAGGGGGCCAGTGGCACACCGGTAAGTCCTGCCGCAGTCCTGCTCTGGATCCCCCAGTAGTCCAGCCGACCGCGCAGCAGCACGTCCAGCAGTTCGAGCAGCCACATGGCGGCCACCATGATGAGCACCGGTGCGACGATGCCGATTAGCCGCTCGCGCCGATCCGTGGTGACTGACATGGAGCCAGTGTGCGGCACAGTGTGGCTCGGGACCACCCCGACCATCCGCCGGCGGCGCATTGTTGTGACCGCCGTCATAGCCCGCCCGATCCTTTGCCCATTCTTGGCCGAGGGTGTGACTGCGGTCACCCGAAACGCGACATTTGTCCTGATTTGACCGGGCTACGTTCGTCTCTGTCGCCTTGAGTGCGGTGGTCGGAACGGGCCTCCGCGGGCGACCTGCCGAATCGCCGCAGTGGCAGACCCCCGACGGGTCTTCAGTCCGCGGGCGTACCGAGCGGAGCCCCGCCAGATTGCGGGCCGCTTCGGGAGGCAGAACGAAGGGAATCCATTCTTATGCGTATCAGTACCCGAATCGCAGTGCCTGCGGCAGTTGCCTTCGCCGGTGCCACGCTGTTTGCGACGGTGCCCGCCATGGCTGAGAACATCCTCGCCGAGCCGCCCACCACCGTCGACGCGCAGTTCTCCACCCAGGCCGCGATCAACAGCGCGTTGCGCCAAGAGGGCGCCATGGTCCAGCGCAAGCATGACGCAGACGCCCAGGCCACCGCCGCCATGCAGGCAGCTGTAGTTGCCAACTGGGTGCAGCAGGCCGAGCAGTCCCAGGCCGCTGCCGAGCAGGCCGCTGCCGAGCAGGCTGCCGCTGAGCAGGCCGCTGCCGAGCAGGCCGCCGCCGAACAGCAGTGGCTGTACGAGCAGGCTGTGGCCGCCGAGATGATCAGGCAGGCCGAGGCCGCCGCCTACTCCGCGCCCGCTACCACCGAGTCGTACGCGGCCCCTGCGGCGACCGAGTCGTACGCGGCCCCGGTTGCCACCGGCGGCTTCGCCGGCGGCGGTGCCGTCGGCGCGGCGATGTCGATGGTGGGCGCCCCCTACGTGGCCGGCGGGCAGAGCCCCAGCGGCTTCGACTGCTCCGGCTTCGTCAAGTGGGCCTACGAACAGGCGGGTGTTTCACTGCCCGGCGGTTCCTACAACCAGATCGGCTATGGCACCGCGGTGAGCGCGGACGCCCTTGCCCCCGGTGACCTGGTGTTCTACGGCCCCGGCGGATCCCAGCACGTGGCGATCTACATCGGTGGCGGCCAGGTGGTGCAGGCCAGCAACTACGACACCGGCGTGCACGTGGCCAGCCTCACGTACATCGGCGAACCGACCGCCTTCCGTCGGATCTGACACCAGCCGACCCATTGACGGCGCTGCGACCCCGGCGGATCACCGGGGTCGCAGCGCCGTTTCGCGTGTCAACTTGATTTCGAAGCTGAGTTTGCCTTCGTTGTCGTCCACCGTCACTACCGCGGTCCCGCTCTGCTGCTCGCCACCGTCGGTCGTGCCCGTCACATCGCAGTCGAACGTGGTGCCGGGCGGCGCGAGGTAGATCCCCTCGGAGGACCCTGGTGGGTTGCAGGTGGTGCTCCAGGTACCGGGCACCTGCGTGGTCACTTCCTTGGTGATCTCATCCTGGGCCTGGTCCATGAACAGGATCGCAGACTGCGATTCGAAGGTCACGTTGCCATCGGCATCGGTCTGGGTGACGTCGATGACCGCGTCCTGACCGTTGACGGTGAGCGTGCAGGTGAAGGTGCCGCCCTGCTCCGGCTTCACCCCGTCCGGGCAGTTGACGGAGGTCTGGGTGCCTTCGGGCACCAGCGTGGCCACCTGCTTGCTGATCTCCTCATCGAGCTTCTGGGCGTCGAGAGTGGACGACGAGCAGCCCGCGACCGCGACCAGGCCAGCAGCGGTGAGGACCGCTGGCGCCCAACGGGTCGTAAGGCGGCGCGACAGTGGTGTGGTCACGGTGTTCTCCGATCGAGTTCGACGGCCTGCCGCCGGATGGCGGGTGGCTGCGCCGCATGCTAGCGGAGCATGGGTTGCGGTGGCGTCGGCCACTGCTCCACCCGAATGAGCCCGCCAGCGTTGTGACAGGAGTCGTCACGTGAGTACTGAGCCAGCCCGGCGGCGGTGGTGGGCGCTGACCGCCCTGAGCCTGGCTGTCCTTCTGGTCGCGGTCGACGGCACGGTGCTGAGCCTGGCCATTCCCAGTATCGTGACCGACCTTGCACCCAGCGCAGGTCAGATCCTCTGGATCGGCGACATCTATGCCTTCGTGCTGGCCGGCCTGCTGGTGACGATGGGGAGCCTGGGAGACCGTTATGGCCGCAAACTCATGCTCCTCCTCGGGGGCACGGCCTTCGCGTTGCTGTCGATCCCCGCTGCGTTGGCCGACTCGGCCGGGCAGCTGATCCTGTTGCGGGCGTTGCTGGGGGTGGCTGGTGCGGCTTTGATGCCGGCCACGCTAGGGCTGCTGCGCACCACCTTCAGTGACCCGCGCGAGCGTACGTTCGCGGTGGGGGTGTGGAGCGCCGCCAGTGCTGCCGGTGCGGCCGCCGGACCGCTGGTCGGCGGTGTGCTGCTCACCAGGTACGGGTGGGGTTCGGTGTTCCTGCTCAATGTGCCGGTGATGGCACTGGTGCTGCTGATCGGGGTGCCGTCGTTGCGCGAGTCGAAGGACCCTCGGCCTGGGCCGTTCGATCCGTTGTCGGCGCTGTTGTCATTGGCGGGCATCTTGGCACTGATCTATGCCCTCAAGGGAATCGTCACCGGCGATTCCGTGTTGGCCATGGTGCCGCTGGCGGGGCTGGCGGTGCTGTTGCTCATGTGGTTCGTCCGCCGTCAACTGGCACTTCCAGAGCCCATGATCGACATGCGACTGTTCCGCAACGGACCCTTTGCCGGCGCTGTGGTCGCGATGGTGCTGGCGGTGTTCGGACTGTCCGGTTCGATCTTCTTCTTCTCGCAGTACCTGCAATTCGTGGTGGGTCTGAGCCCGTTGCGGGCGGGGCTGTTCGAACTTCCCGCAACGTTGGCTGCGGTGGCGGGTTCGCTGTTCGCCGGTCGGATGATGCGACAAGCGGGACGCGGCCCGGCGACGGCCGGCGCACTGCTTGCCATCGCCGCTGGCATGGCTGCGGTAGCCGCGTTGTTGGATCACCCGAGCATGCTGCTGTTCGCCCTGCCACTGATGCTGATCGGCGCCGGTGACGGTATCGCCATCGCGGTCACCTCGGACACCGTGTTGGCGGTGTCCCCACGCGACCGGGTGGGGGCCGCATCGGCGGTGTCCGAGACCGGCTATCAACTCGGCAGCGCCTTGGGCATCGCGCTGCTCGGCAGTGTGCTCACGGCGATCTACCAGGCTCAGGTGGGCGGCCGGATCGATGGAGTGTCGCCAGCGGCCTTGGAGGCCGCCCGGCAGTCGCCGGGCACCGCCGCCGAGGCCGTGCGTGGGCTGCCGGCCGAACCCGCAGCGGCACTGCTTGCTGCAGTGACTGACGCCTTCGGGCAGGCGCTGTCGGCGACTGTGCTGCTCGGAGCGGCCATCCTCGTTTTCGGCGCAGCGCTCAGTTGGTGGTTGTTGCCGCGGCACGGCAGTGAGGTGGCGGAGTTCCGGGGTTAGGCTGATCACGGGGCC
>JAUPKO010000918.1 GCA_030837395.1 Actinomycetota bacterium
CATCGCAAGACGTGGGACTACCGGCAGGATCAACTGCCCACGACCCATCCCATAGCCGCCGACATGGTGGATCTCGACACGCTGTACACCAACTTCGACGGCATCACCTACGCCAAGGGAGCCTCGTCGCTCAAGCAGCTGGTGGCGTTCGTCGGCGAGGACGAGTTCCTCGCCGGAGTGGGCGCCTACTTCCGCCTCCACGAATTCTCGAACACCGAATTCGCCGATCTGCTCGCCGCCCTGGAGCAGGCCTCCGGCCGGGACCTGAGCGACTGGGCTCAGGCTTGGCTGCAAACCCCCGGGGTCAACCTGATCAGACCGGTCAGCGAGGTAGCCCCGGACGGGACCTACACCTCGGTGGTACTCGAGCAGCACCCGCCGAGTTCACCCGATGGCGTCGCCCCGACCCTGCGTCCGCACCGGTTGGCGGTCGGGCTCTACGACCGCGAAGGTGATCGGCTGGTGCGCAGGGAGCGGATCGAAGTCGATCTGGCCGGCGAGGTCACCGAGATCGATCAGTTGCGCGGCGTGCGCCAGCCCGATCTGCTGCTGGTCAACGACGACGACCTCACCTACGCCAAGGTGCGTCTTGACAGTCGATCGATGGGCGCGGCCGTGGACGGGTTGGCAGGCCTGGACGATCCCCTGGCCCGGGCGCTGATCTGGGGTGCGGCCTGGGACATGACCCGGGATGCCGAACTGCCCGCCTCGGAGTTCGTCGCCCTGGTGGCGGCGAGTATCGGTGCCGAGTCGGACGTGGGTTTGGTGGGGCAGGTGCTGCGCCAGGTGCTCGGCGCGGTCACGCTCTACGGGGACCCGAGCCAGCGGGTGCACTACTCGGAGTTACTGGCTGCGGCCGTGACCGAGGCGCTGCACGCCGCCGAACCAGGCAGTGACCACCAGCTGGCCTACCTGCGAGGGCTCATCTCGTTCGCGGGCAGCGGCGATATCGCCTTCCTGCGCGGCCTGCTCACTGGGGAGGCCTCGGTGCCCGGGCTTGCCGTTGACACCGACGTGCGGTGGTCGCTGGTGACTCGGTTGGTGGCCCTTGGAGCAGCCGGGGAGGACACCATCGCGGCGCAGGAGGCGCAGGATCAGTCGGCCGCCGGTCGTCGACGCGCCATCACTGCGCGCTGCGCCGCCCCGGATCTCGGCGCCAAACAGAGCGCCTGGGAGTCGGCCCTGCACGACGCGTCGCTGCCCAACGCCTCCCTGCAATCGACGATCGCCGGCATCACCCAGCCGTTCCAGGGCGACCTCATGCGACCGTTCATCGAGCGGTACTTCGCGGCCGTGCCGGAGATCGCCGCCAGCCGCACCAACGAGATCACCCAGTTGATCGTCACGGGGCTCTACCCGTCGATGGTGGTGGACGCCACGACGATCACTCGCACCGACGTGTTCCTCGACTCGCACCCGGAGTTGTCCGCCGGTGTGCGCCGCCTGTTGATCGAGGGCCGCGACGCCGTGGCACGATCTGTGCGGTGCGTGGCGCGCGACCGGCAGGGCTGAACTCAGTCGCGCGGGGCCGCCTCAGGCGGGTTCGTCGGTGAACAGGCTGGGCGCGTGGGTGGCCTGCTCCCCCAGGACCACCAGCCCGGCCCGCAAGCCGCCAGGGATGTCGCCTTGGGAGAACCGCGACGACATGGTGAGGATGGCCAGGCGGCAGCGATCATCGGGCAGCCAGCGCCTGGCTTCCGCACCGGTCACGATGTCGACCGCGCGCGCCTCCGGATCCACCGCGACGAGCACGGACGAAGCTGAGGTCGGCATGGCGGCGTGCATGGCCACGGCGGTCGCGCGACCGTCTGCCAACGCGCCAACGTAGGCAGCGAACTGCAACCCACTGGTGCGCTCGGCCAATTCAACCGCACGCTCGATGTCGTTCATCTGGCTTGCGCTGAACGGCTCACCACTGGCCATGGGCACCTCCTACGGTCGGGCCTGCTACGTCGACCTGCGAACCGGCGGCGATCGCCACCACACCCTCGGGCACCTGCACCCCGGGCCGACCGAACCACATCGGCTCGTCGAGCCACGGCTGGCCAGGGCGCCACCGTCCGGCGCGGCTCCACTGCGGACCCAACACAGCCAGCACCACGATCACAATCACCAGCAACGGCAGGCCGATCAACAGTGCCGCCGTCCCGGCTGTTCCCATCGCTACGAGGAGTTCCACCCTGTCACCGTAGACGATGACCGCAGGGTCTCGCACGGGTTGCCCCCGGCGCCCCGTCAGCCGCCGACGGCAGCCACCAGACGACGCAACAGATCCGACCCGACCAGTTCCTCCAGGGTGACGGCATTGCCCTCGCCGTCACACAGGGGAATGCGCCAGTTGGGGTACTCCTGATCGGTGCCGGGCTGGTTCTGCGGGCGCACATCGCCCACAGTGTCGGGCAGGGCGATCGATACCAGTCGACATGGCGACCGGGCCACCAGCCGATGCAGCGCCACCACCAGATCGGCGATGCCCGCGTCCGGGCGTAACAACCCCCGCTGCGTGAGGTCCGCACGCCAATCCGCGAGTTCGGACTCGAAGGCGGCCCACTCAGCCTCCTCACCACCGGCCAACAGCCCGAGGTCGGCGCGCACCTTGATGTGCTCGCCGGCCAAGTACGCCGCACTAGGCGGCAGGTCGTGCACGGTCACCGAGACCATCGACCCCCAGCGCCAGTTCTCGACCGGCCGGATCCAGCCGTTGCTTCGTTCGAACCACAGGATCGTCGTGCCGAGGATGCCGCGGTCGCCCAACAACTGCTGCACCCACTCCTCGACGGTGCCCAGGTCCTCGCCGATCAGCACGGCTCCGGCCCGATGCGCCTCGAGCACCAGTATGTTGACCAGGGCCTCATGGTCGAACTTGACGAAGGTGCCCGCGTAGGCCGGCATGCCTTTGGGTATCCACCACAGCCGGAACAATCCGAGCACGTGATCCAGGCGCAGCGCGCCGGCGTTGCGCAGCACGGTGCGCAACATGTCGCGGTAGGGGACGAACCCGGCTTCGGCCAGCGTGTCCGGGCGCCACGGCGGCTGCGACCAGTTCTGCCCCATCTGGTTATAGACATCCGGCGGTGCGCCGACCGTCACTCCCCCGGCGAGCACATCCTGCAGCGCCCAGGCGTCCGCACCGGTGGGGTGCACCCCGACTGCGAGGTCGTGCAGAATGCCCAGGCGCATACCCGCCTGCCGGGCGGTGTGCTGACATTCGGCCAACTGCTGGTCCGCCACCCACTGCAGCCAGCAGTAGAAGTCGATCCGAGCTTCGTGTTCGGCGTGGAACTTCGTGATCGCCGGCGAGTGCGGCTTCTGGTATTCCGCGGGCCAATCGGTGAAGACCTGCCCGTACTCCTCGACCAGTGCGCACCACGTGCCGAAGTCGATCAGGCCCTGCCCCTCGGCGTTGAGGAACGCCCGATACTGCGCCTGTCGTCCCGGGCTGCGCGATACCCGCCAGACCACCTCCAAGGCAGCCTTCTTGGCCGCCCAGGTGGCGTCGCGATCGAGTAGGTCGGCGCTGGTGTTCGCCGGCCTCACCGCCGCCCCGAGCTCGCGGAGGGTGTGGATGTCGGCCGCGTCGAGGTACGCGAACTCGGGCACGTCCTCGACGCGGATGTAAATGGGGTTGAAGAACCGGCGGGTGACCGGCAGGTACGGCGAAGGCGCCATCGGGGCGGTCGGCTCCGCCGCGTGCAACGGGTTGACCTGCACGAAGTCGGCACCGAGGTCATTGCCGCTCCAGGCCGCCAGATCCGCCAGATCGCCGAAGTCGCCCAGGCCCCAGGACCGGGCCGAGCGCATTGAATACAACTGTACGGCCAGTCCCCAGCCGGTCTGGTGATGAAACGACTCGGGCAGCTCGAGCCGGGTCGGCGCCACAACCAGGGGGCACTCGGCACGCGCGGTGTGGGTCTCGGCATGCAGCGTGTGCCACCCCAGCGGGAGGTCGCCGGGCAACCTGAAACTGGCCTCGCCCACCGGGCCCGAGTCAAGATACTGCGGCGGGGTCCAGTTCTCGACCTGCGTGAGGTCATGCCGGTAGCCGCCGTCCTCCAACTCGATCCACATCCGCACCGGCTCGCCATGCTGCACGTGAACCCAGGTGACGGCCTCCGTGTGCTGGCGCATAACGAAGACCGGCGGCAGCATGCGGTGCCAGTGCTCCAGCCGCTTATCGGCCAGGGCCTGCTCACATGCCTCCGGGGTGGCGGCATCGACGCCGAAGGAGGCCAGCACCGCCTGCACTGTCACGGCTGACACCCGCTGCAGGCGACCCGCCTGGTCCCAATACTCGGTGGCGACTCCGAAAGCATGCGCCAATCGGCCGAGTTCGGGACCCACCTCGAGGTAGGGCGGCGCCACCAGGGCCGGAGCCGGCTCGGACTCGTGCTGCACGGGGGCAAGCAGCGCCGCAGCGGCCGAGTCGGAGTGCTCGGATCCCTCGGCCGAGGCCATGGGGACCGGCGCCGGTGTGGATTCGACCTCGGTCGCTGTCTGTGTGGTCACCACAGACCTGGGCGTCGTGCGTGCCATGGCCTGGCCTCCTCAAGTTGTGCGGACAAGGTGATGAGCAGTGCTTCGTCGTCCCGGCGTCCTGCGAACTGCACGCCGACCGGCAAGCCATCCGGTGTCCAGTTCAGCGGTAGGTTGATCGAGGGCTGGCCGGTGACGTTGTAGACGGCTGTGTAGCTGGCCCACTGCTTCTGCGCTTCGAAGTCGGCTGCGGGATCCGCGTCGTCGCGCATGGAACCGACCCGGAACGGCACGTCGGCGGCGGTCGGTGAGAGCACCACATCGAAGTCCTCGCTGGCGATCATCGAGTCGCGGGCTTTCCGGCGGATCGCCGCCACCGCCGCCGCGAGGTCACCGGCGGTGCGACCTGCGGCCCTGCCGCGCAGGTAGCGGGTCAGCGGGGTGAAGCTCGCCATGACCGCGGGTGGGAAGTCCTGACTGTCGGCCAACCCCGCCCACAGGGTCTCGAACAGCGGGACCGCATCGTGGCCCAGCGGCGGAGCAATCTCGACCACCTCGTGGCCCAACTCGACGAGCAGCGCCACGGTGTCCTGTACCGCCGTCACCACCGGTGCACTGGGCTCGGTGACGCCGATCACCGGTTGGGTGTAGTAGCCGATCCGCAATGTGGGCGCGGGACGATCCGCCGCCGCCAGGAAAGTCCCGTGCACCGGCATGGCACGGTAGGGCTCGCCCACAGCGTGGAAGGCCGACATCACGTCGAGCAAGGCGGCGGCATCGCGCACGTTGCGGGCCAGCGGCCCCATGACCGTCAAGTCACCCACCGAGTAGTCATAGGGGCCCGTGCTCACCCGGCCGCGGGACGGCTTGATGCCCACCAGACCGCACACGGCCGACGGCAGCCGGACCGATCCTCCCCCGTCGCTGCCCTGGGCCACCGGCGCGAGACCAGCAGCCACCGCGCCGGCGGCGCCACCTGACGAACCCGACGCCGACCGGTTCAGATCCCATGGCGTCCGCGCGGGGCGGCGGCCATCTGGTTCGGTGTAACACGGCAGGCCGAATTCGGGAGTGTTCGTCTTGCCCGTGAACACCAACCCGCCGGCCCGCAAGGCGGTCACCACGTTCGAGTCGACATCGAAGACGACATTCAGGTCCGGATTGCCGAACGACGTCGGCACCCCCGCGATCACATCCAGGTCCTTCACCGGGCACACCACACCGAACAGGGGTGACTGCGCCGGGACCCCTCCGGCGCGGACCGCATCGTCTGCGGCGCGGGCCTGGTCGCGCGCCAACTCGGGTAGGAGCCGGACGAAGGCGCCGACGTCATCGCCCAATGCCTCACTGCGCGCCAGGTAATGGTCGGTCAATTCCAGGGCCGACACCTCACCGGCAGCGATGGCCCGGCCCTGCTCGAGGGCGGTCAGATCATGCAGTTCGGCCATTTGGCCAACGCTAGGGTTTCCAGCCGAATCTTGCCCGACGAACCGGTGAAACTCCTGCGACTCAATGCTTGGCGGCGCGGGCGGCCCGCGCCGTCTTGCGGCGATCGCGCATCATCACACCCCCGCCGCCGACAACAACGCCGAGCACGAAGATCACCAACAGTGCCACCACCAGCGGCGCCGTGGCCGAGAAGAACAAGAAGTTCACCTCCGTCGGGTCGCGGTTGATCAGCAGGAAGATCACCACGTAGCCGACCAGCAGCCCCCACAACGTGGGCTTGATGTAGCGGGTCATGGCGCGCGACGACGGCCGGTTGCCGAATGTGTCAACCCGCCGACCGCCCGCTTCCGCGCCGGAACCATCACTTGGCTCTGCCATCGTGTCACCTCTGCTTCTGCCGGCCCGTCGCCATCGGCCAGCCTAGCGGGCACGCACGCCGCCGGCGCGGACTTCGCCCACTAGTCGATCGGTTCGGGCGCGGGCCGGCCATACAACCAGCCCTGACCGTGGCGCCACCCCTGCTCGGCGAGCACGGCGGCCTCGGCCGACGTCTCGATGCCCTCCGCCACCGAATCAAGCTCGAGCCCGCGCGCGAGTCCCACCAGTGCGTCTGCCAGGCGCACACAGGTGTCGTCGCCGTCACCGATACCCGCGGTGAAGCTGCGATCCAGCTTCAACCCGGCAACCGGCAGGTCGCGCAGATGGCTGATCGAGGAATACCCCGTGCCGAAGTCATCGACGAACCAGCCGATACCCATCGCGGCCAGATCGGCGATGGCCCCGGCCACCTTGTCGTCGACGGTGAGCAGCGCGGTCTCGGTCACCTCCAGGTGTAGTCGGGCGGGGTTCACCTGGGCCGTGGCGAGGGCGTCGGCCACCAGTTGGGAGTAGGGGGTGCGAGCCAGGGTCACGGTCGAGACGTTGACCGCCACGAAGCGTTCGGCCGACATCGACGCCATCACCTCGATGGAGCGTCGCATCACCGCCACGTCAAGGTCGCAGATCAAACTCGACGCCTCGGCGACCGGCAGGAAGGCGCCCGGTTGCACCCAGTCGTCCCCATGGCGCCACCTGATCAAGGCCTCATAGCCGTCGATCTGACCCGAATCGAGTCTCACGATCGGTTGGAACCATGGCACAAACTCGCCCTCGCGCAGTCCCTGTCGGATCTCCTTCTCCAGCGCCACCCGCCGGGCGGCCTCCTGCGCCAGGCTCGGATCGGCGAAGGCCCAACGGTTGCGCCCCTGGTGTTTGGCCTCACGTAGGGCCAATCCTGCCTGGTGCAGCAACGACTCCGGTGCGTCGGCGCGACCACCCACGGCGATACCGACGCTGACGGTCACCTGCACCTCCTGCCCGGCTGCCTGCACGACTCCCGCCGCTGCCGATCGCAATTCGTCAGCACGGCTGGCCGCCGCCGCCCCGGACGACAGCTCTGGCAGCAGCACGAGGAACTCGTCACCGGTGCCCCTGCCCACCAGGTCCGCGCCATCTACCGCCGCCACCAGTCGAGCCGCCACGGCGGTGATCACCAAGTCGCCGGCGCCGTACGATAACCCCTCATTGATTGTGGTCAGCGAGTCGATACCGATGCTCAGCACCCCGACCTTCGCCGCCGAGGAAGATAGCCTCTGCTGGGCGGCCGCGATCCGACCGAGCGTCACCCGACGCACCGCAAGACCGGTGAGCTGGTCGTGGCCGAGGGCGAATTCGAGTTGGGTACGCGCTTTGACTTCCTCCTCGACATCCCGCAGGGCGGCGATCCGCGCAACGCCGCTCTCGGTGAAGATCGGATGGATCACCACCTCCATCCAGCGGTAACTGCCGTCGGCACGAATGAACTGGAATTCGCCGCTGGTCGACTCACCGCCGAACACTCGCGCGCGCATGGCGATCAGCCCACCGCGATGCTCGGGGCGCACGTACTCCAGTGCTGCGTGGCCCAGCACCTCGGTGCTCTCCCATCCGAGCACGCGCGACGTCGACTGCGACGCCCAGCGAAGTCGCCCGTCCGGTGCGATCTGCCACACGACGTCGGAGGCGTTCTCCGCCAGCATGCGGTATTGCTCCTCCCGGGCTGCGAGGTCGTGCTCAGCACGCACCTGCTGCTCGATGTCGCGCAGTCGCACCACCCGTGCGCCCTCACGCTGACCCTGCTCGGGAATCGGACTGCCAGCCGCCTCGACCCACCGGTACGTCCCATCCGCGCAGCGCCAGCGGTAGCGCAACAGGATCGGCTCACCGGTGTGCTCACTGGCCATCACCGCAGTGCGCACCCCCGCCACGTCCTCGGGATGGACAAAATCCGCGGCCGTCAATCCGATCATCGCGTCAGGGTCCCAACCGAACATCGTCCGAGCCGACGGCGAGACCCACTGCAGCACCAGGTCGGCATCCGCCAGCATCACCACGTCGGAGGAGTTCTCGGCCATCAGCCGATAGCGCTGCTCGCTGTCCGCCAGCTCGGCTTGGGCCCGTGCGTTGTCCCGCGCATCCAGCAGCCTCGACAGGCCATAGCCCAAGTCGGCGGCAAGGTCCTCCAGCAGGTCCTGCGAGGCATCGTCGAAGGCGTCGACCTCCGAGGCGTAAACCATCAGGGCCCCGTCGATCTCACCCCGTACCACCACCGGCAGCGAAATGGACGCGCGGAACCCCCTGCTGAGCGCCGGGGACAACCACGGCTTGAAATCCGCATCGGGTCGCATGTCGTTGAGCACCTGGGTCTGCCGGGTGCGCAGCGCCGTGCCCGTCGGACCACGCCCCAACGGCCCCTCGCCCCACGAGATCTGCACCTCGTCCAGGTAGTCCGGGTGTTCACCCGCGATCGCCACCGGCCTGACGCTGCGCTGGTCATCGTGCACCGGGGTGCCGTACCAGGCGAAGGGATAACCTCCGCCCTGCACGATTGCCTCACACATCTGCTGCCGCAGGGTGTGCTCGTCCTGGGCCCGCACGAGGACGCGGTTGCCTTCGCTGAGCGTGGTCAGGGCCCGCCACACGGAGTCCACACTCACAGCGCGACGTTCTGCCTGCGGCCGGCCCGCCGAGCCAACGCGCTCAGCCCCGTCGTCGGGTGGCTCACTCATGGCGTTCACGGCCCGCCTCCGCCACCCAGTGCACCACAAGAGCACGATACGGCTCGCTGCCTTGATAGTCACTGTGAGTCATCACATCGAGGTTGGTGGCCAGTTCGCTGATGCAGTAGTCCTGCCAGCGCGCCACCGGTGCTTGCGCGGCGGTCTCGCGATCGGAGAAGACCCTGAACCCCAATGGGTCGGTGCGACGGAACAGATTGACCCAGCGGGCGCTTGCGGCCTCGCCCTGCAGCCTCACCCGGAGGCTGTAATCGGGCACCTCGATCAGCCGCGGCCGCCACGGGGGCGGGTTGCGCGGAGGTTCGGCGAACGTGCTGGCGGGGGCATCGGGGGCTGCGCTGCGGAACTGCCACGGCGAGTCGATCGGCGCAGTGCCCATCGCCTCGGGTCCGAAGACAGCAGGGAAGATCCGACCGAACCACGCACGCAGCTGGGAGCCGTAGGTGACCAATCGGACCCGAGACAACTCCGCATCACTCAGGCGGGTGGCGACCGCCGCCGCGATGGTCGAACCCTGGCTATGCCCGGACAGGATCACCGGCGCCGCCTCCTGCGCGGCCAAGGCCTCACGAATCCGCCGAGTCACCTCGGGTACCACTCGCTCGGCGTAACACGGCGGACCGAACGGGTGCGCCACCCGCGGCCAGAAGGTGCTGACGTCCCACAGGATTCCGGCCTGCCGCCGCAGGCTGCCCGATCGTCGCACCCCACTGGCGAACCACAGGATCGCCACCGCCGACCCCACCGTCGCCCACAGCCCAACATCACCCAGTACGTGCAGCGAGTTCACACTGCTCCACGGCGGCGCACCGGTGGACGCCCCCGCGATTCCGGCAAGCCCGATGAACGCTGTGAGCATCGCCAGCAAGCCCACGAGACGCTCGAGGCGATGCGAGTATGCGGCGGCGAGCCTGGGGCCCTCGCGGCGGGTGGCCCAGCCGGGTGCGACAGGCACCCCGGCGACACCTCGGGACTTCTCCTCGGACGCCCGATCCACCGCGAGTTGAGCCACGATCGCGCGGCTGCCCCGCCGCCGCAGCAGCAACCAGGTCGCCGGGATGATCAGCAACGAGCCGAGCAACCAGAACGGCAACAAGGCCGCGAACCAGAGCAGCAGGCTGGGCACAACCAAGGGCTCCTGTGGCGTCACCGATGGGTGTACCTCGACCTTGCCGCCGATCAGCAGCGACCGCGTGATCGGCACGACACCGGCGGACACGTAGTCGGCCGCACCCGCGCCACCCAGGCACACGGGCCCCTTTCCCAGGGCGCTGTCCTGCAACAACAGCGTGCCGGCGGGCACGGCGACCTCGCCACCGCTCAATACGACACTCGGCAGGGGCCGCGCCACGCCATCGGCCTGGAAGGGCGGACCCTGCGGTATCGCGCTGAAACCTGCCGCCTCCACGGTGCCGCCCACAACCGCCACCCCGTCGTGCGTCAGGCACGCGACACCGTCGCGCAGGGTGACTGGGCCGATCGCCGTCACCTGTGCGGCCGGCGTCGCCGAGGGGCCTAGCGCGATGGCGACGTGACCTGCGGAGCGCTGCGCCGCATAGCTCGACTGCAACTGCGAAACGGACTGCGATCCATTGAGCACCGCTGCGATCCCTACCACCAAACTGGCCGAGAACACCAGGGCCACCACCACCCCCGCGCCGAGGATCACCGCCGGACCCGCGCCGCCCCACGCCTGCCGGCCGTCATATCGGGTGCGGTGG
>JAUPKO010000919.1 GCA_030837395.1 Actinomycetota bacterium
CCGCAGTCCCGAAGCCCTGATCGCCCTGGCCATGCTCAGCCTCGGCGGTCGACCACCACGACTCCCCGGAAAGAACCACCCACAGAAGGGTCAGTAGAGCCATTATTCTGGCGATCGCCACCGTCGTCGGAGGGCTCGCCATCCGGCTGCGCCAGCCGCTCATCGTCGCGTTCATCGGGGTCGGAATCGCGGTTGGTCCGGTCGGTACCGGATGGGTCACCACCGACAACACCATCGAACTGCTGGCCAGACTGGGCATCGCCATCCTGCTGTTCCTGGTCGGGCTGCGGCTGGACCTTCACATGATTCGCAGCACCGGACCAGTCGCTCTTGCCACCGGTCTCGGACAGGTGCTCTTCACTTCGGTGATCGGCTACCTGATTGCGCTCGCACTCGGTATGGACAGCGTGACTGCGCTGTACATCGCTGTGGCCCTGACATTTTCGTCGACCATCATCATCGTCAAGCTGTTGTCGGACAAGCGTGAGTTGGAACAGTTGCACGGCCGGATCGCGGTCGGCTTCCTCATCGTCCAGGACATTGTTGTGGTGCTGGTGATGATCGCGCTCACCGCCTTCGGGCAGAACGCCGGCGGCAACCTCGGCAGCGGAATCGCCCTGGTGCTGGCCAAGGGTGCCGGTCTGATCGCCGGGATGTGGCTGCTGACCCGCTACATCCTGCCGTGGCTGTTGCCGCATATCGCCAAATCCCAGGAGCTTCTGGTGCTCTTCGGCGTCTCCTACGCGGTGTCGGTGGCCGCGGTCAGCGAATGGATGGGATTCAGTTCGGAGGTCGGCGCCTTTATCGCCGGGGTGTCCCTGGCTGGCACTCCATACCGCGATGCGCTCGGAGCGCGACTGGTCAGCCTGCGCGACTTCCTGCTGCTGTTCTTCTTCCTCGACCTCGGTGCACGTCTGGAGTTCACCGATGCCGCGAAGCAGATCACCGAGGCGGCGATCTTCTCGGCCTTCGTCCTGATCGGCAACCCGCTGATCGTCATCTTGATCATGGCCGCAATGCGCTACCCGGTCCGGGTGGGATTCCTGGCCGGGCTCACCGTCGCCCAGATATCGGAGTTCTCCCTCATCCTGGCGGCACGCGGATTAAGCCTCGGGCACATCACCAGCGCCACCGTCAGCCTGATCACGGTCGTCGGCCTGATCACGATCGGGGTGTCGACCTACATGATCCTTTATTCGCATCAGCTTTACGACCGGCTGAAGCGTGGGCTGGCTGTGTTCGAGCGGCGCGGTGGGCGCACGCGCGACGCCCTTGCCTCTGATGACGACGTCGACATCATCCTGTTCGGCCTGGGGCGGTTTGGTACTCACCTCGCCGACCGGCTGACCGGCTCCGGCTATCGCGTCCTCGCGGTCGACTTCGATCCCAACATGGTGAAGGCACCCACCGTCGACGGTTTGACCACCATGTTCGGCAGTGCGGAGGACATTCATCTACTCGACGTGCTGCCGCTGGACCGGGCCAGATATGTGGTGAGCGCCATTCCGGTGCTAACGATCAACCTCGCGCTCCTCGACGGACTACGTCAGCACCAGTTCGCGGGAACCGTCGTTCTCACTGCACACACCCGCCACGACGCCGAACTACTACGCGCGGCGGGGGTGACGGCTGTGCTGGAGCCATTCTCAGACGCCGCCGAGGCGACCTCAACCATGCTGGACGGCCTGCTCGGCGGTAACCGGTAACGCCGGGCGGCTACGGCTGCCCGGTCGGCTGGGATCGGTTCGCCACCACCATGACCGGCCGGTGGCTGTTGTGCAGGACGCCCATCGCCACACTGCCCAAGACGATCTCGCGGACAGCGGAACGTCCTCGCGACCCGACGACGACCACGGCCGCACCCTGCTCGTCGGCCGCCGCGACGACCGCGTTGGCGGTCGCCCGGGCCGGACGGCCGCGTCCGCGGCCGATGTGCACGTGGGTGACTCGGCCACCCGGGGCGGACCCGGGAGGTGCGGGCACGTCGGCGCTGTCCTCGGCGGACACCGCGACGATGCTGCGCGCGGGGAATAGCCGTTCGGCAGTTTCCAGGGCCGCATAGGCGCCCTCCGAACCGTCCCAGCCGACCACAGCCGGACCCTCGGCAAGAGCGTCGTACTCTTCGGAGAGCAGCGGGTGCGGCACCACGAGAACTGGACGTGGGCAGTAATGCACCACCATGTCCGACACGCTGCCCAAGACCGCGTCGGTGCCGCCCAATCCGCGGGCTGCGACCACCACCACGTCGGCGTCCAGTTTCTCCGCGATCTGGGCGATCGCGGTGCCCTCCGCCGCGTAGGTGCGCTCCAGGCGTGGCTCGGCGTCCCAGCCGGCTGCCCGAGCCAGTGTCACCCCCATCGCGGTGATCCGGCGGGCCTCACGCTCACCTTCCCGGTCCTCCGCGGCGATCAGATCGTCGATATTGCGGGCCTGTGCCCACAGCCGCTTGCGCACCTGCTCACTGGCGAACGGCGGGACCCGCAGGTAGGTGACATATCCGTGCGCCCCGGGAAACAGCCGTGCCCCCGCATCGATCGCCGCCGCAGCTGCCGGGGAACCGTCGTAGCCGATGACCGCACGCATGGTTACGGGTTGTCCCGGTGGCTGTCCAATATCCAGACTCATGACGACACCTCCGCCACCACCATATGCACAAATCCCAGTTTGTCTGCAACTGGTTTGCTGATGTCGAACGGGTACAGCGGGCCTTTACCCATGGCCGCATTCACCCGGTTGAAGAACAGGGCGATCCACTTCCAGTCGAACAGCAACCGGTCGATGGGCACCTCGGCGTAGGACTCCAGCGGGGCGATGTCGGGCCGGCCGGTGAAGCGCACCCGGTCGGCGTGCAGCACCATCCCTGCTTCGTGGGTGGTGTCGAGGGTGTCGGTGATGTGCAGGTAATGGGCGAAGCACTCGGCGAAGTCCTCCCACGGGTGCATGGTGGCGTATTCGGAGATGAACGACTCCTGCCAGTCCGCCGGTGCCCCGAACTTGTAGTGCCGAGCGATCGCCTCGGGGTAGCCGGCCCGCTCGTCGCCGAACAGATCCCGGCAGCGATCGAGATACCGCGCTGCGCCGGGGCCGGTCTCGATGAGGATGTTCTGGTAGTAGTGCCCGACCTCGTGGCGGAAGTGCCCGAGCATCGTCCGGTACGGCTCCCCAAGTCGCACCCGCAGCGATTCCCGATACGCATCAAGGGATTCCACCAGATCGATGGTGATCACACCGTTGGCGTGACCGATGGTGACCTTCTCCCCGGTGCTGTAGCTGGACAGCAGGTCGAACGCCAGGCCGCCGTCGCGGCGCCAGTACGGGTCGACCGGCAGCCCGAGGTCGGTGAGCTGGTAGACCAGCCGGCGCAGTGCCGCGGCGGTGGGGACCAGCTTCTCGCGGGCGATGGTGTCATCGGCATCCGGCTTGCGGCGGATCAGCGTGTCGGACACACACCGCCCCCGCGCTGCGGGCTCCCCGTCGGCGGGGACCAGCCAGTTGCAGCCCAACGGTCCGGACTGGGTGCAGCGCACCCATTGGCCTCCGTCGACCAGGGCCACGCCGTCCTCGACGGCCACCATCGACTGACTCGGCAGATGCAGCCCGATGCTCTTGCCGCAGGACGGGCACCGGTCGGCCTCGAAAGGGGTGAAGGCGTTGCAGGTCGGGCAAGCGAAAGCGCGCACAGGCTAGTTCTACTCGACCGGGCACCGGTCCGCCGGAGCGGCCGGACCGGTGGCGACAACCGGCGCTGGCGGGGCGCGCCGCGAGCACACCCGGATCACCGCACCGTGTTTGGGTTCGAGGATGACGTGGCGGACCCGTTGGCGTTCGCCGGCCGCGGCGGTGGTGGATAACTCCACCCGGCGCAGCACCTCGCGCAACACGATGCGCATCTCGGCCATCGCGAATGTCGCGCCCAGGCAGCGCCGGTTACCGCCGCCGAAGGGCAACCAGGTGGTCGGACCCGGCGTGGCGCCGAGCATTCGGTCGGGCTCGAAGCGATCAGGGTTCTCGTACAGCGCGGGGTTGGCGTGCACCAGTCCGATGCCGGGGGCGACCATTACCCCGGCCGGCAGGTGGTAACCGGCGATGTCGACGGGGGCTTTGAGCACCCGGCCCACGTCGAACACGACCGGGCGGATGCGCAGTGTCTCTTTGGCGATCGCGTCGAGGTACTCGTCGCCGGCCGGATCGCCGGCGGCGCTGTCCTCGGCGGCCGCCACCGCCTTGGCCAGCACCTCCGGATGGCGGGTCAGCCGCTCCAGGGCCCACGACAGCGAGGTTGCGGTGGTGTCGTGACCGGCGGCCAGCAGCGTCATCAACTGGTCGCGCAGTTCCCGGTCAGTCATCTGCCGGTGCTCGTCATCGGCGGCGCGGACCAGCATGGACAGCACATCGGTGCGCGCAGCGAGGTCCTTGTCGGCTCGGCGATCGGCGATCTCGGCGAACAGCAACCGGTCAGCCTGCTCGATGCGCCGCCGAACGTAGCGCCACGGCAGGTGCCGCATCAACCCCGGGCTCCCGATCGCCAGGGTCGCCCACGGACCCAACCCCAGAACCCGGGGCATCGCCGTGCGCAGCGCGGCCAGCCTGGCCGGGTCGCTGGCCCCGACGACGGTCCGCAGGATCACCTCAAGGGTGATCGCCGACATCTTCGGTGCCACCGGAAAGTCCACGCCCACCGGCCATCCGGCGATGTCCTCGGCCGCGATCTGGGACATCGCGGCGCTCTGGCGGGCGACGGCATCGCGAGCGAACGGCGCCATCATCAGCCGGCGCCGGTCGCGGTGCAGGTCGTCGTCGAGCAGCAGCACCGAACTGTTCCCGACCAGGCCCGCCAGCATCGCGTTGGCCTCCCCGGCGTGGAACACCGCCGGATCTCCGGCGAACACCGTCTTGATGTCAGCCGGATTCGTCAGATAGACGACGGTGCCCACCGAGGCGATGCGCAACGTGAACACGTCGCCGTAGCGGCGCTGCGCCCACGCGACGAATCGCGGCCAGTGTCGCAGCACGATGGCGGTCTGCAGAGCCTTCGGGAGGCGAGGTCCGGGCGGCAGTTTCTGCACATCTCAACGGTACCCGAAAGGATCCCTCGGAGGGTGAAAAACCGCAGCTAGAGGCTCTACTGACGTATCTGTGGGTGGTGTAGGGGCCGAATAGGGGCGCACGCCGTTGTCCCCGTAGCGTTCTGGCTTATCGAAGGTCAGGTCGCTATGGATACGGATACGGCGTGCGCA
>JAUPKO010000920.1 GCA_030837395.1 Actinomycetota bacterium
AGAGCATGCGAGGCGATATTCCGCACTCTGGCCTGCAATACACATGGGAGACCTTCGAGAAAGAGAAAGACAAGGTCATTCCTGATCTGAAACGCGGAGATCACGAAACGCACCCAACCACGCTATGAGCGCAGAATCCCGTTGGAATCTCTGTTGGTTGCTGGTCTGCTGCCGGTTAGGTAGCTGCCGGTCAACTGTGGCATAGTATAGAACTGTCAATCATCTCGCGCGAATCCCTCTGTTGCATCTCGGTTCGGTTGTATTTTGGCCTCAGATATGGCATAGTATATGGTAATGTTTAGGGCTTGGCCATATACTATGCCAACGGAATACTGGAGGTCGAAATGGCAACTCTTCGCGCCGCCACCGGGAAAGTCCTGCAGAAGCTCCGGGCCGCCGGGACCGTCACGATCGCGGAGCTGACACTGCTGCTGAACTGCTCGGTGCGCACGGCCCATCGCCGCCTGTGGAGTTGGGGCGCGATCCACAGCTACAACGGCAACGGGCGGTTCTACACCGTGCCGCAGGTCGTTCAGTTCGATGAGAACGGACTGTGGCGCTGCCGCGGGGCGTACTTCTCCCGTCATGGCAATCTGACCGAGACGGTGGTGGGGTTGGTCAGCGCGTCATCGGCCGGCCTCACCGCCGCGGAACTGGGCGAGTTGCTGGGCCTGAACGCCCATTCGTTCATCTCGCAACTCGGGACACGTCCACCGCTGAGACGCGAACGGATCGGGGGTCGCTATGTGTACTTCGCCGCGGCCCCCGGCGTGAGACAGAAGCAGCACGATGCCCGGCGGCTGCTGGAGCCCGAGTCGCAGCCGGCCCTGCCCTCCGACGCCGAGGCGGTGCTGATCTTCGCCGAGATGATCCGGCACCCGCACCTGGAACCCGAGCAGATCTCGGCTCGGCTCAGAACCGGAGGCACCGCTGTCGAGCCGCGGCGGATCCAGCGCCTGATCGAGCATCACGGCCTGGCGAAAAAGGGGGCTCCGGATTCGGCGTCGTGCTTGCCCTGACCGCGGCACTGAACCGCCTGACCGGTTCCTTCTCGGTGGCGGCGCAGTTTCCCGAGCCGCCACATCTGTACTTCCGTTACGAGCAGGACCGCTGTCCGCACTGCGGCGCCGCCCTCAAGGTGCTCAAAACCCAGACGCGCCGCCCGTGCACGCTGCACCTCGGCCGGTTCGTCGCCCACGAGACCGTGCTGTACTGCCCCCGTTGTCCCGGCTCCCCCGTGTTCTGCAGCGAGGAATTGGCGGCCCTGGTGGGCTCCGGGCGCACCTTCGGCTACGACATCATGGTCGAGGTCGGCGAGCAGGTCTTCCGCGGCTGCCGCACCCTCGACCAAACCGTGGCGGCGCTGGCCGAACGCCACGTCACCATCTCGCCGAGCGAAGTGCGCGACCTGGCCGGCCGCTTCATCATCAGCCTCAGCCTCGCCCACGCCGGGGCCTCGGGACGGCTTCGCCAACACCTGCGCGCCGCCGGCGGATACCTCCTGCACGTGGACTCGACCTGCAAGGGCGCCAGCGCCCACCTGCTGACCGGCATCGATGAGATCAGCGGTCTGGTCCTGCTCAACGCCAAGGTCAACAGCGAGAGCCAGGAGCCGCTGGCGGCCTGGCTGCGCGCTCTGGTCAAACGCTTCGGGCGGCCGCTGGCGGTCACCTGTGACATGTCCAAAGGCATCCTCGCCGCCCTGGCCGAGGTCCTGGACGGCACGCCCGTGTTCATCTGCCACTTCCACTTCCTGCGCGATCTCGGCAAGGACCTCCTGGCACCGGACTACGCCACGGTTCGCGACCGGCTCCGACACCACGGGCCGAAGGCCGAACTGAAGCGCCTGCAACGCGAACTGCGCGAGGTGATGCACGCCAACGCCGAGTCCTTGGAGGCCCTGTTGCAGGCCGCCCAAACGCCGTCGCCGCTCCCCTCCCCCGTGCCGCCGCTGCCGTACGCGGCGGTGGTTGGCGCCGTCGTCGGCTCGATTCTGGAGGCCGAACACCAGGCCGACGGCTGCGGCTTCCCCTTCGACCGACCGCATCTGCTGTTCTTCCGACAGGCGCAGACCGGACTCACGGCGGCCAAGGCTCTCCTCGATCTGGCCGAACTCGACGCGCCCGACCGCAAACTCCTCCAACGTCTCGTCAACCTGCTCCAGCCAATGTGTTCCGACTCCGGTCTGGGCGCCGCCGCCGACGCCTTGGAGTCCAAGTCCAAGGTCTTCGACCGCTTGCGGACGGCCATGCGCATCGCCGAGCCAGGCGCCCGGAAGGGACTCAACGATGACGGCCACGACCTGCCCATCGGCACGATCGAGCGCAACGTCAACCGCTTCTGCGACCGGCTTCGCGCCGACGCCACCCTCATGGCCCGGCCGGAGTTCCGCGCCATGCTTGAGCAGATCGAGGCCTACCGCGGCAGGCTGTTTGCCGACCCGATCCACGTGCAGACCGCGCTCGGCCGCCGCACGATCCACCCCCAACGCACCAACAACATCCTCGAACGCTTCTTTCGCCGCCTGAACCGCCAGGGACGCAAGCGCACCGGCCAGCAACCCGGTGAGGCCTTCCTCAACCACATCCTCCCCGACACCCCCCTCGTTGCCAACCTCGACAACCCCCGCTATGTTGAGTTGCTGCTCGGCGATGACAAGACCCTTGTCGAGTCTCTGTCACGAGTCGACCAGGAACTCGTCGATGCGACCATGGCCGAACTCCGCAAGCCCGAAACCGGGTTGGAGCGCCGGGTACGCAACCGACTCCGCAGCCGCACAACGCCCTTGGAGATCGTGCTGTTCATCCTCAAGAGAGTGGCCTGATCCAACGGAAT
>JAUPKO010000921.1 GCA_030837395.1 Actinomycetota bacterium
CACCAGCAATGAGTGACCCAGGTACCGTTCGTCACAGAGGCTGCGCAATTCGGAGTCGAGTAACTCGGCATCCACCGGATCGAAGCCCCCCACCAGCAAACTCGGGTCCTGATGCAACCGGCCACCTCGAGCCGAGAGAGCATTCGAAAGCTCGGAATGCTCGCTCTCCGCAGCCGCCATCACCAGATCGAACTTAGAGACGGTCACAGCAATCGGAACCGGTGTTGCACTCGGCCCCACAACAACAGCGTGCAGGCTCTCAAGGTTGCCCCAGACCGCAGCTGGTTCGAAACCCGCATCGGGCTGGTCCACCACTCCCGCGCTGCGCACCTCCGGACTGTCACTGGGATCGACCATGAGGATCACGCCATCCGCATTGGCCAGGAAGCGGAAGTGATTCCGATCCATCTCGGCGTTCTGCACGTCCTCACCTGCCACATCCCGGAGGACCAGGATGTGGTCGGGGGCCCCAGGTCGTTGGATGCGCAACAAGACGGGTTCCTGGTGCGGCGCGCGACCACCAGGGATTTCCGGTTCGGTGGAGGCGAAGAGTCGGGAGTTGGCTCCGAGCGGACCGAAACGCGCTCGGAATTCCTATTCGGTCTGGGTGGAGTACGGGCCCACCGTCAGGTGATTGCGCCGACCCCAATTGCGCAAGAGGTCCGCCGCCACCTTGATGTACACGCTCTTGCCCGACGACCGGGTGCCGGCCATCGCCAAACACGTCGTGGTCACTTCGGACCAACGTCCGGGCAGTTGCCGACGGCATCCCGGCACGTAGCAGTGGTCCACCAAGGCGACATCATGATCCGGGCAGCGCCCTGTTCCCTGACGTGGTTCAGCCGCCCGACATGGCTTGCCGTTGGCCAACGTCCCGACCGCGCATGCCACCATCGACGCACCCCTTGGCAAGGCAGCGAAGCAGTATGGGCACCTGTGATCACTCATTTGAGGCATGACCGCGCTCCTTCCCGTGCACTGCGCCGGCTTCGAATTGTGTGAGAAGGAACCGGGCCACGTCGTCCACGTGCTGTTCCCTTTCGTGCACCCCCGACGGCACGTCGGCCGGTAACAACAGGACCGGAATTCCCGCCCCCTGTAGTTCGGCCCGCGCCGTGCGATCCTCGTCTGGCAGAAGGTCCTCGTCAGCGGTGGCGCCGACCACAATCACGGCAGACAGCAAGCCCCTGGTGTGCCCTTCAATCAGCTCCGGGGTGCGAGTGAGGCAATCGGTGACCGCCACAACGTCTAGTAGGTTCAACTGCTCAAGGATCCCTAGGTCGATGCGAGCCCCGCTGCTGAAGAGGTCCGGGCGCAGTCCGGTCACAAGGCTCTCTGCATCCACCCCTTCGGCGCGACGAACACGCTGGGACTTGTTCTCAGCGCCCGAACCGTAGCTGTACCAACTGATGGTGCTACTGGGATCCAGCGCGCTGGCGCCTGCGGCGACAACACCCTCGTAGAGATCCTCCAACACACCCCCGGGCTGATAGGCCCACGCCATGGAAGCCGACCGGTCAACCGCGAGAACCACATCGCGAGTGACGCGTTCACGGTCACCCCAGGCGATTCGTGCCCGGCTGACGGCTGGGGCCGGGGCTCTCGACGGCTGTAAGCCCGCACCATCCTGCGTGTCTGGGCCCGTCGTGGCCTCGACAAGCGACTCCAAGGTCCATTCGTCGCTGTCCTCCTTGGTTATGCGCAGGACCTCCATGGCCGTGCGGCCCTCCGGTTCTAGGCCCACGACGTCCCAGCTGCGCTTGCTCCCCACCTGCGTCGCCTCATGCATCGGGGTGGAGGTGACCCGCAGTGTCACCCGACCGCCGATCGGCGCGTTGCGCCGCGCTGACACAAGTCGAACCGTAGCTTCGCCAGTGCCGCTGGCTTCCACCACGATGTCGGGGCCCGCGACGGAACCGCCTTTGGCGCGTGCGACAAGCCCAACCTCGTCTTGTAACTGCACGACTGCGCTGCCTGCGTCGGCCCCGCCGAGAGTGATTCTCAGTCGCTCGCAGGGTGGCGTCTTGGCACGCTTCCCTGGATTCAGACTAGGCACGTTGCCCTCCTGCCGGTGGTGCTGGTAGACGAATGGTCTGTTCTGTCAACTGCTTATGGATTCGCGTCCACAGTTGCGAGGAATAGCCGCGAAACTGTTCGTTTCTGAAGTTGCTGCCCATGACGTCCTGCAGGGCATCGACGAGAAAGACCAGCGGTACTGGATCATCGCCGGAGTGCGCAATGGCCATGCTCAGCAGCACGTAGCCAAGCGGGTCATCGCCCACCAACTCACAGGACAATCCGGAGGGATAGCCGCGGCGGGGCTTCTCCTCCAGCCACGCGGAGACGAATCGCGAGGACCGCGGGTTGAGCAGTCCGGCCTGCCATGTGGGTGTTCGTATCATCGCGGCCAGCTGAACGATGACGGACGCCGTGAGCTGGTCACTCAACCCAAGCTTGCGCTGCTTCTCATCGCTCATGGCGGTGACGAGGTCCGTCAGGAATCCATCCACGGCAAATTCCACCAATGGTGGACGACGCGTTCTGCCGCCCCACCCGAGCCCCACCTCTGGGAAGTCCGCATACAGTTCGCAGTACGCCTCGACTCGTTCAATGTGATCCATCCCCGGATGTCCCAAAGCGCGGTGGGTCGCCACATACCAGCGGCGCGCCAGACTCCGATCCTGGCCGACCAGCCAGTCCGCTACCCAGTACGAGGATTCGGACGGGCGCTCACGTAGGAGTCCGTCGACGGTTGCCTTCGTTCGCAGCGATCGGTCCTTGACCAGGCTGCTGCCCGACAAAGTCACCGGTGCCAGCCGGCGCGGCTCGGCGGGCATGGGGATCACCGGCCTGTGACTGTGGTCGGCAGCAATGAGTTCCCACGCCCTGGCCGCTTCGAACAGGTCCGCGATGTCCTGATGTCCACCCGCTGCGAGGGCTTCGCGGGTGAAGCACCCTGGCACCGCCGCCGAACCAATCCTTCGGGCACTAGCGTCGTGCATCACTGATACCAGCGATTCGGCCAATGCCTTGATACGGCCGGGATCTGCATCCGGCGCTGCCGACGCAGCTGCGAGTCCGATGACACACTGACTGACCAGACTGCCCCATGACTCCAGCGCGGCGCCGCATCTGGCGCAGTTGCCGCGGGGAGCAGGGACCGGAGGGGGTGCCCCACCTCCCAGATCCAGGATGTCGACGTCGCTCAGGCCCTCGGCGGCCTCTCGAGCCATCGCGACTATGCCGCTGCCACCAGTGGGTTCCGCGGCAAATACTGTCGATCGCACCTCGACCGGAAGGTCCCAGGCCACGTCGAACGGCAGCACACTGGCGGCTGCGCCGAGGAAGATCGGCGCGAAGTCGACGTCCTCGACCATCGCCACCGTCGCCCTTCCCGGGTGAGAGCCCGACCCCTGCGCGATTGCCACGATCAGACTCGCCACGCTGTAGAGCAGGCTAGGTTCATGGTTGCTCGCCGCGGCGACTGCCAGGGTCGCGAGCGGATCACCGTGGTCCTCCACCGGCATGGTCAACGATTCGGACTCGTCCGGATTCAGACCGACGATGGACACCGCCTCTGATCCATAAGGCGTCAACCAGCCCGTGCTGCCCCACAGCCGGGGGGGCTCACAACCGGGCGCGCCGGTGTCTGATTGATGCACCACCAAGCAGTCCGTCACGTTGTTATGAGGCCGTCGGGAGGCGTCGTCGCCGGCGGCGACTGTGTGAAGCAGAAAACGCCACGGTGACCCCGCTTGCCCACCCCACACCATCCGGCGGGCTCGTCGAGAGGGTGGCGGCACCACCAACTCGGTCGGCTCCGACAGCCGTTCGACTGCCGACAGCGCCTGCCGCACGACCTCGGGCGGCACCTGACCGACCTCATCGGCGATGCCCCAGCCTTGGCTCCCACTTGACGTGTAGACAAATCGTCCGACGATCCGGCCGGTGCTCAGGTGCGAGACGGCATCCATGCTCATGGCACCTCCCGTCATCCGAGCCGAAGCACATTGAGGGGCGGGTCTACGAGAGCCACCTGGTCCCCTGGGTGCGTGAGCATCCGCAGAAAGCCAGTTGTCGGCAGCGGTACGGTCAGCAGGTCCGACAACTCCACAGTGGTCGGTTGGGGGCCGACGCGCAGAGGGGGCGGCACGCACAGCGGCTTGGGCGAATCGGTGTCCGACTTGGCCGAGGGCGATTCGGTGTCCGACTTGGCCAAGGGCAGGGAGTCAGAACGCCAGGCGAGCGCCATCCTGACGCCATCGTGGCTTGCGGGTCCCCACACGGTCAACGTGACCTTCGGCTTACCTGTGCGACCCCGTTTGATGTCTAGCGTGTAGTAGACGAGCGAGGGAAACACCTGCTCCATCACGCAGGTAGCTGAGAAGACCGTCTGACCGTCGTATTTGCGTTGGGCGGCCAGATGAATCCGGCACGGTCCGGGGGCGAATTTGGCACGGGGCACCCTGAAGCCACCGAAACGCAGATGCTCGTCTTCGCGAATGACCTCCATGGGCACCGCTGCCGCAGGGTCAAGGTGGCCCGCTGCCGTGGTGGCGTACAAGTTGACCTGCTCGGCCCCGGCGGGCCACTCAAACACAACAAGCACCCAATCGACCCGATCCTCAAGGAAGGGTGTACCCGGCAGCGACAGCCGCAGCCAGCCCACCGACTTACCCGGCACACCATTCACCCCAGCCTGGGTGACGGGCGTGAAGTGAACCTCTGCCAGTCCGTCAGGTACTGACACGTTCCGCATCCACATGCGGCCCTCGGCATCGCGCTGGATCGGATGGCGCGCAATGGCGTCCGCCTCGGGGAGCCCGTATTCGTCCGATCCAAGGGCGGTAATCTCCATCTCGCCGGCCTCGTGGACATCCTCTCGCGGCGCTTTCGCGGAACGGTAGATCACCACTTTGCCGCTGGGAACCGCCGTCCATGACAGATGCACGACATCCTCGCGGTCGACGTCATGCGTGATAGCGAGATCCATGACAGGGGTGAGGACCTCGGGGACCTTCAGCCGCACCCGATGAGGTTGATCCGACCAGAGCACCTCGCTCCCACTGCGCACCCCGCTGAAGATGAGGTAGACGTACTTCTGGCCTGGCTCGGCATCTCGATCGACGAACCCGCCTGGCGGTGATTCCGCCGCGTCATCGGGGCCCGGACGGTGCGCCGGGTTCAAGGCATCACGGCGCGACAGGCGCAACCAGCGGTAGGCCACGGCGTCGTCTTCCACAAGGTCCCAGGCCACCACAACTTGCCCATGGTCCACGCCTGCACTGACATTGATCGGCGGCCAGATGAAGTAGCCCTCGCCATACCGGTACGGTGAGCGGCTCACGGCGTCCGAGATCGAGGAGCCGCGGTAGCGCCACACCTCGTAGTACCTGGCCGCCGCCAGCGGGGTCGCGTTGGTCGTGCCGTCGACAACGCTGGAACCAAGCGTCACATCCACCGTGGCATCGACATCGTCGCAGTCGGAGTTGGGCGGCTCGCCCTCGCCACCGATGACGCGGAAGACGGACAATTCACCGCGGGAATCCTCCGGCATCGGCCAGGAGATCGTCAGGGACCACTGTCCCCCCGACTCCTCCCTGGCCTCAAACACCAGATCGTGCGGCGCGTGCGGTGGTTCCGCCCAATCGTCCTCAGCCATGCTGGCCACGTCAATCTCGTCGCCGTCGAGCTGGATGAACCGACGTCCCCACGGTGGCCCGACACGACCCCAGGCGGCGTCGGCTCCACCTGCCGACTGCTGCCCATCGGTGCCGTCGGCCGACGCTCCGGCGGCCGGTGACGGCGCGGGCTCCGACAACGGCGCAGCCTCGGGCTCAGACGTCGAGGCCGGTGTGTCGGTGCCAGTGGCGGGCGAAGGCTCCCCAGTCGGCGCAGCCTCGGGTGGGGTTTTGGCTTCGTCTGTGCCACGTGTCGATCGAGTGCGGCTCGAGACCAGCTTGTTGAGAATGCTGTCGCCGGAATCAGACACTTCTGCGATCCTCTCCGCTTTGGTGACGGCTCAGCACTTCACCGCGACGTTCCGTCCGCCCTGGTGATCGGCGACTCACCACCATCGGTCCCCGTTCCGATCGTCATCGGGCGAGTTCGATCGTGCGTCGCTCCACTCGTCGTCTGCCGACTGGTAGCCGGTAGAGCTGAAGTCGTCCACGGCACCGGGCGGCGGGTAACCGCCGGCATCGGCCCAGTCGTCAGCAACTGTCGACAGACCCCCGACCGCGGCTGTCGTCGTGCCCGACCTCCCCAGGCTTGGCCATGCTCGCTGCGCGCCCACCACAACCGAGTTGACGCCGTCGGCCCGCCGAAGACTCCACGCGAACCCCCACCCCAGCGCGGCCAATCCACCCACCAGCGCCACATAGGGTCCGGCCCCGATCTGGTATTCGGCACCTACACCAACCTCCACGACGTCCTGCTCCGAGAGCACGTCGCCGGCGCTGTTGGCGCGGCCGACCCACGTATCGAAGAAGCCCTCGGAGAGGATGAGCAAAGCGCCGAGGGCAGCAGGGGTCCAGGCGAACAGGGCGCTGCCTGCCAACCACTCCCGGTTGCCCCGACGCCGCGCCAACCAGGCGAAAACCGCCATCGACGCTCCGCTGAACACCAGCAAGGCGGGCAGGATTGCGTAGTCGGCTGCTGCGAAGGAGGCCACGTCCTCATCGACTGAACCGACCTCGCCGCTGACGGCCAGTTCCACCCAAGGCACCACCGCCGCCGCGGCCACCAGCACCCCCGCGGCCACGCCGATCCAAGCTGACCGCAGCCACCGAGGGTCGTGTTGGAGGGCTGGAGTTCCACCGGCACCCCAGATCGCCATTCCGGCCAGCACCATTGCGCCGATGACCGGCAACAGCACGCAGAGCACCGCGCCACCAACAACGGGCAAACCGGCCCGAGGCGACAGCACCGCCCCGACAGTCCCCCAGCACAGCACGTGCAGCACGACAAAGGCGATGAGGAAGATCACGTGGTACTCCCGAGGTCTTCAAGATCCGGCGGGTCGAAGTCGTCATCGACACCGATGACCTCACCCGGCTGCGATTGCCCCTCGGCTCGCAGCAATTGCAGGTAGCCAAAGGTCAACTGGGGGCTGAGGGACACTGCGGTGTCGACCTCGTCAAGCCAGTGCCTGGTGGCGCGGGATCGAACCGCCGACGACGACATCACCCGATTGGCTTCTGGGTCCGGGTGCCGCGCGCCTTCCTGGATGCCGTCCATCGAGAAGGCGGCCTTGTTGAAGTCCGCTGGAGTATCGGCAGCGCTGATGCGGTGCGACGACGGCACCCCGCCATCGCCCACCTGGCGCACCCGATGGGCGCCGCGAAGCTCGTCGAGGGTGTGCGGTCCCAGGCGCTCCACCTGATCCAGGATGCGAGCCATCTGCTGCCGATCCAACGTGCCCGCCAGCGTGTCCGAGACCCGCAGGGTCCCGTCGGTGCGCGTCACTACCCGACGGAGCCACAGTGCGAGGTAGGAATCGTCGCCGACCTCGGCCTCAGAGAGTATGTCGTCGACCTGCATCGAACGCCACTGCGGATCGTCCCGGACCAACTGTTGGTGCGCAGCCCGGGCGAAGTCGCCCCAGAGGTTGGTCAGGGGGTAACGGGTCCCCTGGACTGCATTGAGCACACAGGTGTTGGCCGCGCCCTCATCCACCACCTCATAGATTCCGCACGAGACTGAACGCGGCATCGCTCCCACCATGCCGAGGAATTCGTGCGGCCTGCGTTCGGCCCGGCCATACGGTTCGTTGAGGAACACCGACATGGCGCGCGCCCACACCAGGTACTGCGCATAGAGGCGCACCAGGCGCCGGGCGTTCTCCACCGCGATCGGCAGGCTGATCTGCAGGTCATCAACTGCGGCCTGGTCGCGGTCGAGTTGGTGCTGCAGCATGAAGATCTTCTTGTAGGTGGCATAGAACGCCACAAACGATGAGACCAGCCAGCCCAGCACAAGGATCGGCAGCATGATCAGCAGTGACAGCGCCGGCAACAGCGTGAAGTGCAGCACGATCGACAACCCCACGAGAGTCGCGAACACGCCGGTGATGGTGAAGAGCCTGCGTCGGCTCTTCTTCTGCTCGGTTCGTACCTCGGCAGCACGCTGGTCGAGCAACGAGGCTGCGCGCGCCTGCTTGACCAACGCCTGAAGTTCCTCGGCATATCGGTTGACACCGCGGGCCAGGAGTCCGCCCACCCGGCCCATGAAGGCCTCGGTCCACTGTTGGGCTGAATCGGTGAGCGACCTGGAATCGCGTTCCGCTGCCTCTCGCGCGCCCGCACTGCCGCCCTCGGCGGATAGGTTCAGGAGCCGTTGTGCAGCCCCGATCCCGAGGATGTCGTAGGTCTCGATGCCCTCGTCGGGCAAGCCCGCGATCGTACGGGTGGCGGGTTGCCACGCAGACCCTACCCGCGGAGCCACTTCCGATGCCTTGAAGTGTCGACGTTTACCCTCAAAACTGTACGGTTCCACGCTGCCCTGTCGAGCCCCTGATACCAACGCAAAGGCTGTGTCGAAGACACCCGACCAGAACTGCCGCTGCGATACCCCCACGCTTGATTCGGGGGCACTGGCGGCATCGTTCGTCGCGACAGCCTCAGCGAGTGCATCCACGGCCTCGGTCAGCGCTCCTAGCGAGATGTCCGCCTCGGCGGCGCTCACACCGCCCACCATGACTATGTACGCGCTGTTCTGGCCGTATGTCGCCTGCTGGATCTTGGCTGCCAACGATGCCTTGCCACGGTGCACCGCGGCGGCCACCATCTGCTGCGGTGCGCCGCGCAGGGCGGCCCACATAAATGCGAAGAACGCCTTGATCGCATCCATCCAGCCGACCGGCGCAGGCCCAGCCGGGCGCGGCGGAGCGGGTCGCTGCGCCAGCGCGATCCGAGCCCCCAATTCCTTCACGCGCTTGTCGAACTCGGCGCGACTCGCACTGTGCAGAGTGCCAGGCTCGCGCAGGTTGCGTGGATCAAGGGCAATTGACCGCATACGATCAGCCAGCGCCGAGGCATCAAGGCGCCGGTGGGCGCACCGACAGATCCTGATGTCGTCCTGAGCATCAGTGTGGTCGAAGGGGCTGCCGATGATGCCCGACCACATGCCCACCATCGACGCGGTGAACGCTGCAGCATGGCCTGCCAACTCTGCAACCTGCACGGGGTTATCGAGGTCGCAGTAGATCGCGATGCCCTCCGACTGAATACTTACGGCCTCCTCCGGTGCAGCGATCACAGTGTCCCAGCCCCGCCAGGCTTCGAGCGCATCAGGTTCCCACCAGCCGCCATGCCAGGGAACCACGACGTCTATCGCCGCGTGGCGGTGCCGAAGTGCCGCTTCGAGGCGGTCGGCGGCGCGCTTGAGCAACACCCGCCGGTCCGTCCACTGCGGCGTGGGCCCGACAGGGTCCAAGGCCACCAGACGGATATTGGGGTTATCCAGCAGGTCCTTCACACGCAGTCGCCGTGGGCCGACGGCGAGGGTCGCAGGCAGCGTCACCACCACATTGCCGACGTCGCCGCCGCGCCGTTCCACCTCGGCGATGGACACGAGGGCGACGTCTGACACCCAGCCGCTCGCATGCCAGTCCGCGAGAATCTCAGCAATTCCCGAGGCGATGGGATCGCCATGGTCGTGGACGACCAACGTGGTGGTCGACTGTGTCATCACAGCTCCAAGTCCGCGAGTTCATCGGCGTCGACCGCGGCTTCGCCCAGTTCCAACTCCTCGATCAATGCCGCGACAGCGTCAAAGGCCCACACCATGTCCGGTGCCAGGGCGGCAATCATGGGTCGCCGATCGTAGGGCGAGAAGTGCGGATTGGACCGGAAGTCATCGATACGGAAAGCACGCGCGAACTTGTCCCGGTTCAGTTCGCAATAGCGAAGCGCGGCAGCACGCCGTCCCTCAACGGTGGTGAGGTCAAACGGCAGGCCATCTTCGGTGGTGACGGCGGTGGTGAAGGCAGGCGCTTCCGGCGGCCGCACTCCGTCCACGATCCACTGCCGCAGGTAGACCGCGCCGGTGGCGTTGTCGTAACTGCGCCCCTGGCTGTCAACGGCATCGGAGTCCTGGGGTGCCTGCACCACCCGGGCGAACAGATGTCGCAGCTCGACGTAGGGGAGCAACGGCTCCAACGATGTCTTGTATCCGCACTCAGCCAGCGCCAACAATTGGCTCTCGAGCAGTGCTGGCAATTCGTCGGCCACATACGTTCGTTTGCCGTTGGCACCGGTGACGTAGGGAGTGAGCAGGGGATTGGGGAAGGGCAGCCACCGGCGGGACTCTTCGGAGTACACCTCAACAGGCTGGGAACGGGTGTGCGGTTTGGTCTCGTAGGTGCCTCGCAGGCGACCGGTGATCTTGCCGACGACATAACCGGCGGTGCTGGCCCGTCGCTCAGCAGCTGACATCGGCAACGAACCAACCAGCGGCCGACCCCGTCTGTTTGTCCAGAAGAACGTCGTGTTGTTCTGGGCGGCCGCCTCGCGCCAGGCGTTGATCAGGGGCTGGAGCAGCGAGGGGAAGGCCAACGGCGACATCGGTGCGTACGAGCCGAATATGTCGATGTGCGCCACTGACGAGCCCTGCCCGAGGGCTTGATC
>JAUPKO010000922.1 GCA_030837395.1 Actinomycetota bacterium
CGCTGCCGACGGGGCGCTAGCACGATCTCCTGTTCCCCGCGCCCGCCGAAATAGGCGATCACCTCAGCCCTGTCGACCTCGCGGCGGGCGATCTGCCCGCGGGTGTCCACGGTGAAGCGGAAGGCGAAGCGGCGGGCGACATCCCGGCTCAGCGACCAACTCATGCCGTTGCCGCGGCCGGGCTGGCTGTAACCGCGGTAGACGGTGATGCGGTCGGGCAGCGCGGCGAGATGGGCACGTTCCTCGCCGGTCATCATCAGCCCGCGGTTGGCCGCACGGGCCGGATCGGTCAGCAGTCGCAGCCACAGTGCCTCGGCCTCGAAGATGTTCTCCGAGTCCGTCCACAGCCGGCCCAGCTGCTCCCAATAGGTGCAGTCATCGAGCTGGGCGGCGATCCGGGCGAAGGCGTGCACGCGGTAGGGCCGCTCGTGCAGCCACAGGTAGTGATCCCAGCGCCCGGTGTTTTTGGCCTCGGCGACGGCGGCCTTCTTAGCGCGAAACGCCTCGTTGATCATCGCGTTCATCACCGGGGCGTAGGGGACGGCGAACAGCAGCGGGTGTTTGATCACCGGCCCGATAGCCGATTGCGTTTCGCAGCAGGCCAATTCAGGGTCGAGTTCTTCCTGCCGGCCTAACAGTTCGGCCAGATCGGGATAGGTGTTCACTTCACCGACTCCCGGCCGGGTTGCCCCGCGAGCGGGCAGTCCACGGTGTGGCGTTCGATGTAGAACACCGCGCCGATCCCGCCTTCCCAGGACGGTCTGGTGAGGTAATCGACCAGGGCGCCGTCGTCCTCGGGCAGTTCGTCTTCGCGGTCTTCCCCGAAGATGTCGCGCAAGGTGCCGAACACCTCGGCCTCGTCGGCGTGCACGGTGGTGACGATGGTGTCCTGGAAGTCCAGGGTCAGCGTCCACACCGCGATGCTGGGTGCGGCGGTAGCGGTAGTGGTCATGGTGTCCTCCAAGGTGATCGAATGCCTCTGCGGCGGTGCGGTTTAGGCGGCGGGGCGGGGCTGCTGCCACAGCGCAGTGGCACTGACCCAGACGCGCTTGCGGGTCATGCAGGTCGGGCAGGGCCGGGGGGTGCCGTGGCGCAGGTCGAACATGCGGCCCCGGCAGGTCGGGCACAGGATGTAGGCCTTGATGCGACCGGGCCGGTCCTGCCGCGCCCCAGTCCAGGCATTCCAGGCGTCCTGCCAGGAGGCGAACTCCCCGCGCTGGGCGGCCACCCAGGAGGCGAATTCCTGGCGCAGGATCGTCGAGTCCAGGCCGCGGTCACCGCGCACGCCGGCGGTGAGTACGTGAGCGGGAAGGCTGTGGATCTGCACGGCGATACGGCGAGTGCTCATGTGCGCGTCCCCGCTGGCTTAGGCGGAGCGCTGCTGGGCGCGGTTGGCGATGAGCGCAACGGCGGCCAGGCCTTCGGCGCCGATGCTCAAGGTGCGGCCTTCGGCGTCGGCGCCGCCGGTGATCAGCACCGTGCCGGACAGGTAGTCGCGGCCGCGGGCGGCGGGGTTGAGCAGCCACCACGCAAGGGTGCCGACCGGGTTGGCGGGCAGGCCGATGATCTTGGCCTCCTCGTGCGCCCACAGGGTGGTCTGTCCGCTGCGGCTGGAGACCGCCTCGATGACGCCGCCGACCACTGCTTGAAGAGCCTTGTAGCCGTGGTCCACAGCGACCTCGGAGATGTCGCCGTCAGCGGTGATCTGAATGCCTTGGATCATCAGAAACTCGTTTCTCCCCTGGTCGGGGTGAGGACCGGGTGACGCGCACTCGGCCGGATGGTGGGCCGACCCCTGTCGGAATCGGTTACCCCGACTCTATCGCCGCCGTCTGACAAAAACCGGTCCCCCGGCGGCTGCCCGGCGGTAAAACTCCGGGGCCGCGAACAGCGGAATCGTTCAAATTTGCTGTTAGGTTCACAGGCGACAAGCCGGGGCCCGCCCCGACACCTCGGAGGGAGAATCGTTGTGACTAAGACGACCGTGCTTCGCGCGCTGTTCGCCGGTGCCGGCGTGGCCGCTGCCGGCGCCATGGGTATGGCGGTGGCATCCGCCGATGACGGAACCCAGCAGGCCGATCTGGGCGGGGCCGCCCAGCTGGTGGATGGGGGAACCGTCCAGCAGTGGACCGTCGGCGGGCTGCGGCCCAGCGGTGATGCCATCGACTACGCCCCGGCGGGCGCGCTGTGGGAGGCCACCGCAACGAACACCTCGGTGGCCGGCGGCAACATCCCGTTCGTTCCCGGGTTCAGCGCCCGCGGCGGCGCGGACAGCTACCCGGTGCTGTGGGGTGTCGCCAGCCCGCAGGGGGTCAACCCGGCCGGGTTGGCGCCGGGCCAATCCTCGACCGGCAAGCTGTATTTCGATGTGACGGGAGCCAGCCCGGACCGTGTCGCCTTCTCTGACGACGGCCACGACATGGCTGTGTGGGTCACTCCGCCCCCGCCGCCGGCGGCCGCAGGCGGGGGAGCCCCTGCAGCGGTGTACAGCCCGCCTGCAGGCGCAGGCGTAATGCCGGCCCCGGCGGCCA
>JAUPKO010000923.1 GCA_030837395.1 Actinomycetota bacterium
ACTCCGCTCGTTGGGGCCGCATCTGCGCCGGCTTCAGAGTAGGGCGAACCGGTGCTGGATGCCGGGTTCTTGGGACGGACGCCGGGCACGGCCTCAGCCGACGCCGAGCAACTCCTCCAGTGGGTGGATCGCGAAGTAGACCACGAACACCGTTGCGATGGTCCACAGCAGCCAGTGGATGTCGCGTGATCGTCCCGTGACCAGGTGAATCAACACATACGAAACGACGCCGGCGCCGATGCCGTTGACGATCGAATAGGTGAACGGCATCAGCACGATCGTGAGGAATGCCGGGATTCCGATGCTCCAGTCGGTGAAGTCGATGTGCCGTACCTGCGTCATCATCAAGAAGCCCACGATCACCAGGGCGGGGGTCGCGGCCTCCTGCGGGATCACCGTCACCATCGGCGAGACGAACATGGCCACGAGGAACAGGCCACCGGTGACCAGCGAGGCGATGCCGGTGCGCGCGCCCTCGCCGATCCCCGCGGCGGAGTCGATGTAGGAGGTGTTCGACGACACCGACGCTGCGCCGCCGGCCATGGCCGCCAGGGAGTCGACGACCAGGATGGATTCGAACTCGGGGATGTCGCCCTCGTCATCGAGCAAGTCGGCCTCGGTGGCCAGTCCGAAGGCTGTGCCCATGGTGTCGAAGAAGTCACTGAGCACCAGTGAGAACACCGCCAGCCCGGCGGCGATCACCCCCAGGCTCGTGAACGCGCCGAAGATGCTGAACTGTCCCAGCAGGCCCAGGTCCGGCGTGGCGAACACCTGGTCCGGAATACGTGGGACCGTGAGACTCCAGCCGGTCGGATTGTCGTCCGTCCGCGGACCCACCGCGGCGATCGACTCGATCAGGATGCCCAATGCGGCGGTCACCAGGATGCCGATGAGCAGCGCGCCGGTGACGCGTCGGACCATCAGCACGATCATCAGGCCCAGACCGAAGATGAACGTGAAGATCGGCCAACCGCGCAACTGCCCGTCAACCCCGAAACTGAGCAGCGGCGAGCCTGGCCGCACCACACCTGCGTCCACCAGAGCGATCACGGTGATGAACAGCCCGATACCCACCCCGATCGCATACTTGAGCTCCTGCGGCATCGAGTGGAACACGGCGGCCCGCAGTCCGGTCAGCACCAGCAGCAGGATCACCACGCCCTCGAGCACCACCAGGCCCATGGCAGCCGGCCACGACATCTGCGGTGCCAGGGTGAAGGCGATATAGCCGTTGAGCCCCAGTCCCGCGGCGATGGCCACCGGAAATCGGCCGAACACCCCCATGGCGACAGTCATCACACCGGCCACCAGGGCGGTGGCGGCGGCGACCATGGCGATCGACACCCGCTCGTCGGTGGCGCCGCCGATCAGCATCCCGTTGGCATCGCGCGACGTGCCGAGGATCAGCGGGTTGATCACGACGATGTAGGACATCGCCACGAAGGTGACGATGCCGCCGCGGACCTCGCGGCCGTAGGTGGAACCGCGGTCCGTGACCCGGAACCAACGGTCCACCCGGGAGGCAGCGCCCTGATCGGTCATCGACACCGTCAGATGCTAGTGCCCCGGGTGGGCCGCCAGTCGGGGGTCACAGTTGAGCGCGCGCGGCGAGGGCGAGCTCCCTGATCTTGTCGATGTCCTCGGGGGTGTAGACGCCGTTGACGCCGGAGATCGTGGCCAGCTTCATGCCGTGCTTGAGCCCGAGTCGGTAGATCTCCTTGACCTTCTCCCACTCGATGTTGCGACCGATGGTGAAGGTCTCGTAGCGGCCCTCGAGGGCCAGGACCACGGTCTCGGCCAGGCAGGCATAGGCGACACCGTGTGGCAGGCCGATGTTCTTCATGTGCACGTCACCGGGCAGTTCGATCTCGCCGGATTCCACCACCAGCACGTCCGGGCGCTTGGCGACGTCCTCGGCTGACAGGTCTAGCGGCCGGGCCACATCGGTGATGACGCACCCGGGCTTGACGGCCATGATGTCCAGGACCCGCTTGCCGGCACCCGAGGTGGCGGTGACGATGAGGTCCATCTCTGGCAGGTGATCGTCCGGGGTGGCAGCGACGAAGATCTGGGCGCGGGGGCTCTCGCGCTCGATGTCCGCCTTGAGCGCTAGGAGTTTGGCCGACTCGGGGGACACCAGCCACACCTCGTCGCTGGCCAGCGCCAACAGACGGGCACAGACCGAGCCGATCGCCCCGGTGGCACCGACGACCATCGCCTTGCCACGGAACCGGCCGTCTTCGTCCATATCGGCGATACCTAGTTGCAGCAGCGCCTCATGGGCGGCCCACAATGCGCCCGAGGCGCTATAGCTGTTGCCCGTGGTGATCGGCAGCGGTGCACGCTTGGCCACCGTCACGCCGGCGTCCCCGACCACCTTCGTGAAGGCGCCCAGACCCATCACCTGGGCACCGAGCTTCTTGGCCATGTCGGCGGCGGCCAGCAGCCGGCCGTAGGTGAACTCGGGGCTGTGGGCCATGAGTTCCTTCGGGGTGCCACCGACGGTGATCAGCCAGCCCTCGGCCTCGGCACCGGTGGGGGAGGTGATGCCGGTGACGTGGCTGTACATAAACGGCGGGCTGTAGGCCATCGCCTTCTCGACCGCGTCCATGACCATGGGTGGGGACACCTTGGCGATGGTGCCCAGGGGCTCCACCGTGCTGAAGTACTCCTGCGACAGCGGGTGGATCACGAAGGCGAATCGGCTCTTGCGCTTGGGGCCGTTGGGGTACAGCAATCGCGGCTGCAGGTCGGCCGAGACGATGATGTCGAGCAGGTCGTCGTTGGTCAACGTGCCGGAGGCGCCGCCGGCCATGGCCATCATCATCGCCTCGAGGGTGGCGGCGTTGACGATCACATCGAACGGCTGCGGGGTCGCGTCGAGCACCATGTCGACACCCATGTCGCCCAGCACGGCCAGCCGCTCATCGGAGATCGACGAGGTCACGACCGTCTTGCCTGTGAGGTCCTCCAGACCAAACGCCATCAGCTCCTCGTAGGTGGCCACCACGACGTCGCTGTCGTGGGAGGCGCGCCGGGCCAAGGTGCTGCTCAATCGCGCCCCCGGCGCCTTGACCTGCGACTTCAGTGCGGCGGGGAGTTTGCGCAGAGGCCACATGCTGATGTCGGCCACCAGCCCGAGCATCACGTTGGCGTGCAGCTTGCTGGGGATGTCCAGGCGCAGCAGCGGGTCGGCGAAGTCCAGATTGTCGGTGTACTCACGCAGGATGCGCGTCGTACGGGCGTGGTTGAGCCCGCCGAGCACCAGCACCCGGGCATTGGTGAAGTAGCCGGGCATCTCGTTGGCGACATGCCGGATGGCCCACTCCTGCAGCACGTCGCGCAGCGGGTGGCCGTCCGACATGGGCACCTTGTCGGTGGCCTGCCGGACCCTCTCCACCGCGGCGAGTTCGCCGTCGTACATGCCGGCGGCCCGCGCCTCCCGGATGCCGGTCACGGCGATTGCCGAGGCAGATTCGGCCCACTCGCGCACGAGCGCCTCGGCTGCGGGCACGTCACCGTCGGTGCCCACGCGAACCAAGCGGAAGTCCTGCTCCAGGAAGGTCACGGACTCGTCGTAGTCGCGGTCGGACGCCGCGAGGCTGATGTTGACGATGATGTGCTGTGGTTCCGCTGGCACGGGTACCCCCTTCAGGGTGGTTGGGTCGGGACGTGATGGTTGGGTCGGTCAGACCATGGCTGAGGAGTCGATCTCCGGGTGGGCGTCCATGTAGTCCAGCAGCCGTCCGGCGTAACTGGCGAACGGCGGACACGACAGGCCGGTGCCTTCGAGGTCGGCGGTGGTGTTTGTGGTGTCGTAACTGGTGGGGGAGGCGAAGTAGTCCAGGCCCTCGGCGGGTATGCCCAGCAGGCGCTCCATGCCCGGCACGTGATCGACCAGTGCCCGGGTGGGCGTCAGCGGCAAAGGCACCCAGAACACCTTCTTGCCCAGGTGCTGGGCGAAGATGTCGACCAGTTCCCGCGCGGTCGGCGGGTTGGGGTCCGTCAGGGCATAGGTCCGCCCGAGGGACTTGTCCATGATGGAGAGTTCGTCCATGGCGTTGACCACGAAGTCTCTGGGCACCAACGACACCTTGACCGTGTCGGCGTCGCCGACGGCGGGGACCACCGTGATGCTCGGCTGACGTCGCATGAAACTGGCCAGGAAGTACGGTCCGTCGTACTTCTGCGTCTCACCGGTCTCGGAGTCGCCGACGACGATGCCGGGCCGGTAGATGGTGGCGGGTAGGCCGGCGGCCATGGCCTCGCGGACCAGCAGTTCGGCGGCGAACTTGGTGGACTCGTAGTGGTTCAGGAAGCTCTGGCCCTCGTCTAGGCCATCCTCCGGGAACACCCCGGCGTAGTTGCCGCTGACGTAGCACGTGCTGACGTATTGCAGGCGGATCAGGTGCGGCCGCGATCGGGCGAACTCGATCACGCGGGCGGTGCCGTCGACGTTGACCCGGCGGGCGATCGGCTCGGGCACCGTGAGGTCGTAGACAGCGGCGAGGTGCCAGATCTCCCGGACATCGCCCACCTCGGCGAGGGCTTCGGCCGACATCCCCAGGTCCACCTCTGTGATGTCACCGGTGACCAGGTCGATAAGCCCCTTGGTGTGCGGTGAGGCCTTCTCGATCTGTGCCACGCGGGCTTTGGCGGTCGAGAGGTGCTGGGGTTGCACCAGGCAGACGGCGCGGAACCCCTCGCGCCTGGCCAGCAGGAGCGGCAAGAGCGCGGAACCGAGGAAACCCGGGAAGCCGGTCATCAGCAGAGTGGTCATTGTGCTTCTCCTTGAACGCCCATCGTGGCCAGGTCCTCCACAACGTAGCGCGCGAGCCGGTCGGGGTCCGGCAGCAGACCCGCATCGGTGGCGAAGCCGACTGTGACGCCGCCGTTGTAGCTGAAGATCGTCGCGGTCATGGGTTGGTTACCCGAGCACGGCGCGAAACCGACCACCTGATGCACGGGCGCTTTGGCGAAGGTCATCTCGTTGCGCGGCCCCGGCACGTTGGTGAGCACTCCGATGGCCTTGTTGGCGAAGAAGTTGGTGAGGAAGAAGGCGATCTGCCCAGGAGAGGTGGACACCACCCGTTGCAGACCGAAGGTCAGGACCGCCTCATCCGAGTTCTTGATCCGCTCCATCCGGTGATGCATCTGCTCGAGTCGCTCCGCGGGCGCCTCGGACGACAACGGCATCGGGACGAACACCAAGGCGAAGTAATTGCCGAGGTCCGGTGGGAGGTTCTCCTCGAACGGTTTGAGGTTGACCGGGACCATCCAGATCACCTCCTCGACCTCGTCGTCGCGTTCGTCGAGGTAGCGGCGCAGGCCACCGGCGACCGCCGCCAGTAGAACGTCGTTGACGGTGGCTCCGGCGGCCTTGCCGACCGCCTTGATGGCATCCAGCGGGATCGGCTCGGACCATGCCACGGCCTTCACCATGCCCGGCTCGCCGGTCCACACGGCCTCCTCGGAGGAGGCTAGTGCGAGTTTGGCCACCGAGGACAGGTCGTTGGTGCCGCGGTAGTTCTCGACACCGAGCACCTCCATGGCATCGAGCAGTCGATCAGGGTGGCGCACCAGCCCGACGCCGCCTTCGAGCCCGTGCCAGCCGGCGGCGATCATCGAGGCCGCGGTGCCGGGGGCGTGTTTGACCGTGCTCCGGGGATGGCGCAGGGCGTGTGCTGCCCCGGACATCAGGTCGCCCACGCCGTGGGCCACCGCGCTGGTGGCTTCCCCTGCCGCGTGGACGGCGATGTCGACCACACCGTCGGAGTGCTCGTCGGCGCGATTGGCTGCCTTGCGTGAGACGACGGCCGCCACGGCCGCCTCGTCGGTCTCACACATGCCCAGGAGAACCTGGGTCAGCCGTACCCCGTCGGCGATCGAATGGTGGAATCTGCTCACCATGGCCGAACCCTGGGTGCCGTCGGCGAGCAGCACAGGCGAGAGCAGGAAGGCACGCCACAGCGGTCGGTCCTTGGGCAGTGCCACCGATCGCTGTTCGGCCAGGAACTGCTCGACATCGGTCATGGTGAGGGGCTCGTCGTAGTCGATCACCCGCACCAGTTCGTCGAGGTCGAAGTTCGGGTCGTCCTCCCAGGCCCAGCCCAGGCCGGCGCGGACGGGGCGGCGGGCGAACACGGGGAACTTCGACACCAAGGTGGCGAACACCTCCCGCATGGCCGCGGCCGTCGGGCGTCCGCGCAGGATCATCGCACCGTCGACCACCATCAGATTGTTCGGTCGATCCATGGTCAACCACAGCGCGTCCTGCACACTCATGGAGGTGGTGGTCATGTTCGTTCCCCTCGGTTTCGCATCGTGCCCTAACGCTACGCCGCGACGGCGGGTGTTGCGCAGTCTTCGCGTCCGCAGGCGGCCCCAGGTGTTGCCGCCCACGAAGCCCATCGGCCCCGTCGATCGCCCCGCCGGGCGGGACCGGGATGAAAGTCGCTGAGGTAAGTTGATGCAATGCTTGAGGGTGCGGAACCGATCCGGGTGACGATCGTGACCCCCTTCGGATCGGCCGCGGGAGGCGCTGAGCAGTGGCTGCTGTCGGTGCTGCGCCACACCAATGCGCTGGACGTCAGGGCGGTGCTGTTGGCCGACGGCGACCTGCGCGATGAGTTGACGGCGGCGGGGACCGACGTGGTGGTCATCGATACCGGAGCGGATGCCGCCGCCATCGCCGCGGCGGGCAAGCACATGCTCAAGGAGCTTCGTCGGCACCGTCCGCAGGTGGTGTGGGCCAACGGGGTCAAGGCGCAGGCAGTCGTTGGGGCACCCGCGCGGCTGCTGGGGATCCCCGTGGTGTGGGTCAAGCACGATCACTCGCATGACGCGACCCTGGCGAAACCCTTGGGTCGGCTGAGCACGACCGTGGTGGCGACCGCCCTCGAAGTCGGGTTGCCGGTGGGGCGCGACGATCTGGTGGTGATCGAGCCGGAGAGGCCGCCCGAACCGCTGGCGGAGGCCGACTCCTTGGCCGCGTTGGCGGACGTCGGGTACGAGCGCGACGAGCGCCCCGCGGTTGTGATGATCGGTCGACTCGTGCCCTACAAGGGGGTGGACGTCGGCATTCGAGCGCTCGCCTACGAAACCTCAGGCGACTGGCGGTTGGTGGTCATCGGCGGCGACGATGCGGCCACGCCGGGGGAAGGCCAGCGGTTGCGGCAGTTGGCTGGCTCGCTCGGGGTGGCTGACCGCGTGACCTTCACCGGGCCCCTGCCCGCAGCGGGGAGGTTGATGGGTGCCTTCGATGCATTGGCCGTGTTGACCAGGCCGGGGCAGGCCCGCGCCCCGGACCGGGAGGGTTACGGCATCACTGCGACGGAGGCGATGCTGGCCGGTCGGCCGGTCGTGGTCGCAGGTGAGGGTCCTATCGCCCGTCGCCTGCGATCAGGGGAGCGCCCCGCGGGCATCGTGGTGCGGCCGGCGGATCCGCTGGACACTGCCAGGGCGCTGGCGACGCTGACCGATCCGCAGGTGCGCGCGCAGATGGGGGCCGCCGGGGCAGCGACAGCCAGTGTCCAACCTGATGCCGAGGCCGTCGCCGCTGCCGTCGTGCAGGTGCTGCGAAATGCCGTGGCCGGGGGCGGCACTCGATGATGGCGTCGTTGTTGCCGGTGATCGTGCTGGGGGTGCTGGCCGTGGCGCTGTTGCTGTTCTACCGGCCCGCGGTCGTGCTCATCATCTTTGGACTGGCGGCCCCGGTTGGCCTGTTCGACCTGCCTGGGGGGGTGTCGATGTCGATTGCGATGTCGTTCCTCATCGCGGCCGTGGCGATGTTCGACCGGCTGCAACGCGGCCTCTTGCCCCTGGCGCGGGACTTGCCGGCCTTGGCAGTTGTGGTGTGGGTGACCGGCATCCTCATCTCCACGGTGTTGAGTTCCAACGTGTTCATGTCGGCCAACTTCGGCGCCTGGCAGATCGCCTCGGCCCTGCTGGCCGTCGGGTGGGCCGAACTGGCCGGCCGGTTGAGCACGCTGCGGCCAGCGCTCGTGGCGTGGCTGGTGGGGGCTGTGGTCGTGTCAGGCTCGGGTCTGGTGATGTCCTCCGGCGGGTTGGAGTCCGAATACGGCGGGGCGGTGGTGACAGGACGGCCGACGGGAATCTTCGCCCAGCCCAACGAATACGGGCTCTATTGCATGGTCGTCATGATCTTCACGCTGGGCCTGGCGGTGATGACCGCCGGTTGGGTGCGGTTGCTGTCCGTGGCGGTCGCGGCGATTTCGGCGGTCGGGCTGTTGCTGTCGCTGTCGAGGGGGGCGTGGCTCGGGGCAGTGGCCGGGGTGGTGCTGCTGGCCGTGTTGGTGCCGCAGTTCCGCCGCCCGTTGGCCGTCGGCGCCGCGTTGACTGTGGTGGGCGGTGCGGTTCTGACCCTCTCGCCGGTCAAAATCCCGGTGGTGACGATTGTGCTGTCCCGAGCACTGTCGATCGGTGACCAGGGCTCCAACCCCTACGACGAACGGGTCAACTTGCGCGCAGAGGGGCTGCGGGAATGGGCCGCCGCGCCATTGTTCGGCCAAGGCCCGAATTCGTATCCCGAACTGTCCCGAGAGGTGTCGTCGCTAGCGGCGCCCAGCGGCGGTGAGCACCCGCACAACTTCTTCATCGCGGTGGGGGCCGAGCAAGGCTTCGTCGGCGTTGTCGCGGTGGTGCTGTTTGGAATATCCGTGGTTCTGGCCAGCAG
>JAUPKO010000924.1 GCA_030837395.1 Actinomycetota bacterium
CGGCGGCAGCTGGCACCGTGTCGCGTCGGGGGAGCTCTCCCTTGGCGGGGGGGCGGGGGTGTGGTGCGCGGCTGGTTGCGGGCCGCGCACCACACCAGGAGAGGGTGTTCAGAGACCGTAGGTGTCGTCGTCTCCGTCGTCCCGGTCGTATGCCGGATCGTCTGTGCCGTATACCCGGTCGGCTGAACTGTCGGTGGAACGGGTGCGGTCGAGCCGTGCTTGGACGGCGTCCGCGATTTGTTCGTCGGTGTAGTTCTGGGTGCCGTCGGGTTCCATGATCCGCACGGCGCCAGCAATGTAGGCCTGTACGTCCTTGATGTGAGCTGCGAATGCTCCAGAAGCGGCCTCGGGATCGACGGAGGCCAATTCGTTCAGGAGGCCGGAAAGATGCTGGATGGACTGGGTGATGGTGTTCCCGTAGGCGGTGACTTCGGCTTCGCGATTGCTGATTCCGCTGCTGGTGAAGGCCGAGTTCAAGACAGTCAGGGTTGCGTCGACGACGGCGATCTCGGAGAGGATTTCGTCGCTGGTCCGGGGCATGAGGGTCCTTTCTGAGGAAGAGTGGACGGGGGTGGGTCAGACGCCATAGGCGTCGTCCGTGTCGTCGCAGTCACCCGTGTCCCAGCAGGGGAAGGTCATCAAGCCCAGTGCGTCACCGGCGTCGGCTCGTTCGTGGGCGGAGAGGTGCAGGTCTTCGTACTCCTCCTCGGTGACGATTTCCGCAGGAGCGGGGTAGGTGACGTCCTCCCAACCGACGCTGCGGGGTAGGTAGAGGCGTCCGTCCGTGCCGGTCCATTCCCCGTTGGGGCCCGGGATCTCCTGGACATCTTTGCCGTCTTCGAGGGCCAGTTGCACGTCCATCCAACGGCGTTCGAGATCTTTCGTGACGGCTTCCACGCGGGTGTCTTCCTCGGCCTCGGTCAAGGGGCCCATCGGGTGCTGGGAAGGCTGATTCATCGGAGTTCTCCTGTTCGTGCTGGTGGGGGTGCAGGGATTCGGGGTGGGCGGTGGTTCGTCGTTCACAGCGCCAGATCGAGCGTGTCGTCGTCGGTGGCGTGGTCTTGCTCGCTGCTGCCGGTGAAGGCGTCGTCTGCGGGTGCTGTGTCTGCGGGCGCGGGCGAGAACGCGCCGGGGGTTGCCGTTGCGGCGGCGGCAGGCCGGTGGACGGCGACCCAGCCTCTGGTGTGGGAGAGGACGGGGTTGTCGATCTGGTAGCCGCCGGGTTGGTAGTCCAGGGTCGATGAGTGTTGTCCGGTGTGCTCGGCCATGTAGCGGGCGGCGTCCAGGCGTGCTCGCCAGTCGGGGAGGGTGAACCATTGCCCGTCCAGGGGGCCACCGACGACGGCGACGAGCTGTTCCTTGTGTCCTTTCATCAGCTGTCCCAGCTGGTGTTGTCGTCGAGGTCCTGACCGGCGCTGCTGGCCCCTTCGGTGGTGACGGTGTCGAGGTCGGCCAGCTCGCGGCGGCGTCGTCCGGCGTCGGAGGCCTGGATGGCGAGGTCTTCCTGGATGGCTGCGGTGTGGGCGGTTTCCTGGCTGGCCCGGTCGGCGAGCACGGCGAGGACGGCGGCGGTGCCGCTGGTGGCCAGCTCCAGTTCGGGGCCGCTGAGGGCGGGGGGCTCCTGTGCTGGTTGGTCCGCCGGATGGTCGGGTGCGGGCTCGGCGGTGTCCTCGGTGGCTGCGGCGGGGCTGTCGGTCGTGAGGTCGTCGGCCTCTTCGGTGTCGGTGACGTCGGCGTCGGTTATGGGGCGCCAGGCGTCCTCGGCGGCGACGGCCGCGGCGTGCTCGGCGAGCCAGTCGGTGGCGGTGGTGGTGTCCTCGGGTGGGGTCGCAAGGTCCAGTCCGCGGCGTTCGGCCTCGGCGCGGGCGCGGTCGGCCAGGTCGCGGGTGACGGCGGTGTGGGTGACCCACAGCGAGTGGGTTTCCGCCTGGTGGGTGAGGACGTCGACTGCGGCGGCCTTCGCCTCGGCGGTCTGGCGGTGGGTGTCGGCCTCGACCAGCCACTTGGCGGCCAGTTCGTCGTCACCGGCGGTGCTGGCCTGGGCGGCGCGGGCGGTGGCGACGGCGGCGGCCTGCCGGGCGGTGTCCAGGTCGGCCTCGGTCGCACGCAGGTCGTCGTCGACGTACGGGGGCTGCCAGGCCTGTTCCCGTTGCCACGCCTGGGCCCGGATTCGTAGCCGTCCCTCGGTCATCTCGGCTTCGGTGAGGTCGGTCTCCGGGCGCCCGAGGGCGGTCCAGGCGGCGACGTAGCTCGCGCGACGTTCGGGGGCGGTCAGGCCGGGCATCGGAGGTAGCGCATGCTCGGGGTCGGTGTGGCCGACGGCCTCGCGGTGGGCGGCGACTACGCCGGCGCGCTGCTCCCAGTCGGCCCGGTCGGCGGCGTCTTCGGCGGGCGGCACGTGGCCGAGGGCCTGTATCGCCCACTCCGGCGCCGCGTCGGCAAGCTGCCGGCCGAGCTCGGTGGCGCGGTCGGCGGCACGCTCGTACAGCTGGTGCAGCCGATCGGCGACGCGCTGAGGGATACCGGTCGGCAGGGATCGGGAGTTACCACCCGTGGAGTGAGCGGGGGATGCGGTCAGGTCGTGATCGGGACGTCCCCGGGTGATGCGGTGGGCCAGGACCTGCGCGGGAGAGACGGCGTCGATC
>JAUPKO010000105.1 GCA_030837395.1 Actinomycetota bacterium
AACCTCTGGTCGTACACCCGACAGTCGCCGCCGTTGAGCAGGGTGCCTGCGGCATCGACGCCTTGATCCACCGCAGCGGCCAGGGCCGGATCATTCGCAGCGTCGGTGAACCCGGCCGACGTCACCAGGTCCGCGAGCCACCCGGCCTGGTCGACGAGGGGGTTGCGGCGCAGGTGGTCCAGCCCGCTCGCGAAATAGGCGATCAGCGCGTCAACGGCTTCCCGGCCGGTCCAGCGGGCCGACGTGGGTGATGTTGTTCAGGTGGGCGTCCATGAGCGCCACCGAGAAGTACCGGTCGTCGAATGCCGCCGATCGTCTCCTACACCCCAACTCCCTGGACAGTTACCTGCTCGGCAGCCGCGACGTGGCCGGCATGCGTACCGGCGACGACGGCGCGATCACCATCCTCGTGCAGCACGACCCCCCCGGTACCGGAGTTGCTGGGCAACTTGTTGCCCAGCCCGGCGGGTGCTTTCAATCTGGCGTTCCGCATGTACCTGCCGGGCGCAGCGATCCGCAGCGGAGAGCGGACGGCGCCTCAGGTGATGCCGGTGGATGAGGGCTGATCGCGATCGGCTGGTGGCGGGTGCCGTGCCCCGTTGCAACCAGTCCTGGTGCGTCGTCGCCGCGTCGGGTACGTTTGGCGGCTTCACCCCGACGAAGGGAAGCCCATGGCCAGGAACACGATCTGCCTCTGGTATAACGGCGACGCCGAGGCGGCCGCGAGCTTCTACGCTGCCACCTTCCCAGACAGTGAAGTGACTGCGGTCCAGCGTGCCCCCTCGGACTATCCGTCCGGTCACGCCGGTGACGTCCTCATGGTGGAGTTCACGGTGGCCGGCGTCCCCTGCATCGGCCTCAACGGTGGCCCGGGCTACCCACACTCACAAGCCTTCTCGTTCATGATCTCCACCGAGGACCAGGCCGAGACCGACCGCTACTGGGACGCCATCGTGGGCAACGGTGGGCAGGAAAACGCCTGTGGTTGGTGTCAAGACCGCTGGGGATTGTCGTGGCAGATCACCCCGAGAGTGCTGATGGAGGCGATGGCCGCCGGCGGCGAGGTGGCCCAGCGCGCCTTCGAGGCCATGATGCCGATGATGAAAATCGACGTCGCGACCATCGAGGCGGCCGTGCGCGGCTGAGGCCCGGCTACTGCCGCAGGACCATGGCCCGATCGGCGATGACGTCGGTGTAAGCGGGGCCGACGCCGGTGTTCGGGTTGAGGTAGGCGCGGAATCCGACCAGCACCGGATCGTCCGGACCGATTCCCGTGGCGGGTAGGTCGGCCGAGGTGGGCTCCGGGATCACCACGCCGGCTCCGGCAGCCGCATCCCGCGACACCGTGACGGCGTAGAGGTACTTGGACATCGGGTCGTCCGGCAGGTACTTCGCCGCGCTGTCGGTGAAGTCGCGGCTCGACATCCCCGCCACGCCGCTCCACACCGGGTTGCTGCAGCCGAACCGGGTCGGCCAGTCCCGCGACCCGCAGGGGTTGAGCACCCGCGCGCTGTAGACGCTGAAGTTCGAATACGTGGCCAGGCCCGTCGCGGCGTGGTTCACCCCATAGACCACGACGGTGTCTTCGGCGCCGAGGGGGAAGTCGGCCGTTCGGCGGTACGGGGTATCGGCGGCCTCGCCGGCGACGAACTTGTGATAGATGTCCGAACCAGGCTGGGCCTGCAGGACCTCGCGCGATTCCGGCCACCACCGGTCCGAACTTAGCAGTTCAGAACTTCCGTGGGGAGGCTGGGCGACGATCGCCTGCTCCAGCCGGTCGAGCGCCGCGGTGATGCCCGGGAACAGATCCTCCTAGCTGCGCCACTCGCGATCGCGCATCGGCACCGTGGGTAGCGGATCGGCCACCGGTGCCTCCTGCGGCGTCACCCGCAGCACCTTCGCGTATCCGTCGTTGGCCAGGTAGTCGTCCCCGGCAGGTTGCACCAGATTGGCGGTCCGCAGCAGCACCAGCAACGTGTCGCTGTCCAAGGTGTCGCCCATGTTGAGCAGGGCCGAGGGCAACGGATAGGTATTGATCATCGACTCCGGGTAGCCGGCCGCGAGGGCCTGATCGACCACCCGCTGCGTCACCCCGGCATCCGCCGCGAACACGACCATCGTCTGGGCCCCGAACGCCGAATCCCCGGCGGTCTTGATGCCCATGTTGTTCAGCGGATCGCCCAAGGCGGCGAACATCCAGTCACCCTTGGGCTCGATCGCGCCCTCGTGGCGGGAGAACAGAAACGGCGTGAACGAGAAGTAGTCACCCTGCGGGGGAGTGGGGCCGAGGTAGACGATCGCCTCGTCCTCACGGAGCCGGAAGGCCCGGACCTCGCGGGCTGCGGGGTCGTCTTCGGTGCCGGCCCGATTGGGAATCGCGAACACCTTGTAGGGCTGCCCGGCGTTGTTGCCTGCGGCCGAGTCGATGGCGTGCTGGTCGACCATCTCGGAGGCGTCGATCTTCACGGCGGATCCCTCGCCGACCAGGAACCCCGAGCCCTCCAGACCACTGCTGAACGCCGCCTCGTCCGGCTGACTCGGCGTGCCACGATTGGCGAACACCACCGCCGCGACAACCCCCGCGACCACCAGCACCACTACGATCGAAATCAAGGCGAAACGTCGCATGACAGGCCTCCTGAAACCGATGCTACGCCGCCGCAGGGAGGCCGAATCAGCACACTGAGCCGTGGGTGCAACCGCGCGAGGTGGTCAGGCGATCAGCAGGTAGCCCACGATGCACACCGTCACCAGCGACACCGCGAACAGCGGCACCCCGAAGCGCACGAACGACGACATCGAGTAGCCGCCTGGATCGAGCACCATGAGGTTCGACTGGTGGCTGAACGGGTTGATGAACGTGAACGAGATGCAGGTGCCGATCAGGGCCAGCAGGATCACCGGCTCCAGACTCATCTCCGCGGCGATGCTCAGCGCCACCGGCGTGAGGATCGACGCGGCGGCGGCATTGGTCGTGATGTTGGTCAGCACCGCGGTAGCCACGGCGATCACCACCACCACGAGCGGCACGCTGCCAGCCGACAGGTACGTGATGCCCTCGGCGATCTTGGCTGCGATGCCGCTGCTGACGACGATCGCCCCGAGCCCCACCGAACCAGCCAGGATGAACAACACGTTCCAATCCAGCGCGCGGGCCGCCGACGTCGGCGTGATCACCCGCATGAGCACCATCAGCAGGGCACCGGTGAAGGCGGCGATCTCGACCGGCACCAGGCCGAAGGTTGCGGACACGATCACGCCGATCAGGATCGCCAGCGCCAACGGTGTCTTGCCCGGCTGCGGCACCCGGCCGGCGGCGTCCTGCCACAGCGCCACGGCCGAACTGTCGGCGAGGGCATCGGGATGCTCACAGGTGACGAACACGGTCTGCCCCGGGCCCGTCGGAGCATCCCGCAACCGTCGTAGCTCCTCGTGGGCGTCGACGTCGACGTCGCCCTGGGCGGCGATCACGTTGAGGTCGCCCTCGGCCTCGAGGTCCTTGATCCGGCCGTGCTGCCCGGGCGCCACGGTGGCCGCATACAGTCGCTGGGCGGACAATCCGAAGCGCGGGCTGCCCCACAGCGCGGTGACACCCTTCTCCGTGGCTGAGAACACCATCGTGTCGCCGGCCTCGACCGGGATGTGGGGGTCGAGGATGTCGCCGCTGCGCCGGATTGCCAGCAGGGTGTACTCCTGGGTGGACTCGATGCCGAGGCTGTCCGGCAGCCGTCCGATGCCGATGGAGTTCTCGGCGACCTTGAGCTCGACCAGCCAGTCCTCGGCGTCCGGTTCGGCCATTGCGCCGGCCTTGAACATGCGCGGGGCGGTGACCATCAGCACCACCCAGCCGACCAGACACACCGGCAGCGCGATGGGCGCGAACGAGAACATCCCCACCGACACCCCGGCACTGCCGGCGATGCCCGCGATGAGGAGGTTGGAGCTCGTACCCACCAAGGTGATGGAACCGGCCAGCGTGGTGGCGTGGGCGATCGGCAACAGCATCTGCCGGGCTGGGATGCCGCGGGTCTGTTGCAGTTCCTTCATGGCCGGGATGAGCATGGCGACGATAGGCGTGGTGTTGATGGAGGCCGAGAGAACGCCCACGGGGACGATGAGTTTGCGCAGCGCCTGGGTGGCGGTCTGAACAGTGGCCAGCAGGCGCCAAGTGACCCGCGTGACGA
>JAUPKO010000925.1 GCA_030837395.1 Actinomycetota bacterium
CGCCGCTGGTGTTCCGTCGGCCGCGGAGGTGCCGCTGTTGGTGGCCAGCAGCCTCAGATCGTCTCCGAAGGCGGCGCCGTGGCCGCTCCAGTAGACGATGAGGGGGCCGGTGAGGTGGGTGCCTCGAAGCTGCGTGAGCAACGCCTGCACTGCGGGCTCGTCGTCGGGGTCCTTGTGGATGAGGCCGTCGTAGTGGCCGGCCAGGGCAGCCTGAAAATTCTCGACGTCGGGGACCGCTGCGGGGAGCTCGTCGGCGGCGCCATTCGAGCTGGTCACGGCGATGCCGATGAAGCGACCCCCAAGTGTCATAGGGCCACGGTATCCGGTGCGGGAGAGGGTGGGGCGGTGATGGCGCTTCCCGCCTCGCTGGTGCTGCGGATAAGTGCGCCTCGGTGTGCACGTTGAACGCGTGAACGACGATGGGGTATCATGCGTCCCTATCGCTTCGGCGATCGAAGACTAATCCGGGGCTTTGAAGCCCCCCGGGCGCGGCCTAGCGGTCGCGCCCGTTTTCGTGAGCGGGGGCCACATGAGTGTCGAAACGGATGCGAAGTCCGCCTTCAGCAAGCATGTTATTGCTCGACTCCTGGAGTTCACGTCGGCCCGTTCTCCATGGAACCGCCGTCTGTGGAATGTGGGTTCAATCCTGGCCTTGGAGGAGGTCTACGAAGCCGGACGGTGGGTCGATGCTGAAGTCCTCTCCCAGAAGGCAGTCGACTGGCAGTGCGCGGAGTTGCAGCGAGTTCTGGGTCAGGACCCGGCCATCGGTAGCCATGGACTTCGCCGGGAATTTCACCGATCCTTCGGCGGCCTGCAAGTCGGGCCTCTGACGAGGGAGGGAGGTGGTCGTGCGGGTGATGAGTACGACCGCGCACGCATGCGGCACATCCGTCCTCTGGGCTAGTCTGTCTGCGGAAGACGCGTTCAGGTTTGGGAGGGGAAGCATGACGGACAGTCCAAGTCAGAGCGAACCGGTGCGAAGCACGGCGCTGCGATGCGCGCTCTTCATCGACTTCGACAATGTCTACATCGGTCTTAAGGCGCTTGATGCCGATGCGGCTGAGGCGTTCGCAACTGACCCCTCGGGCTGGCTGGCTCGTCTGGAGCGTGGCGTTGAGAATTCCGGTGAGGTCTTTCGCCGCAGATTCTTGCTCCGCGCTTGCTACCTCAATCCGTCGGTATTCTCACGCTATCGGCCATTCTTCACCCGTGCCGGGTTCAGGGTGATCGACTGTCCCTCATTGACGCGGATGGGTAAGAGCGGAGCGGACATCAACCTGGTCCTTGACGCTGTCGATGCATTGGCCAGCTCCACCCGCTACGACGAGTTCGTCATCCTCTCCGGTGACGCCGATTTCACTCCCTTGGCTTTGAGGTTCCGCGAGGCCGATCGGCGCGTCACCCTGGTGACAGCCAGTCCGGCCGCGAGCGCTTATCGGGCAGTGGCTGACACAGTCGTGAACGGCGATGCTCTGGCGGAACTGGTATCCACTCCGGCATCGGCAGGCCCCCGACCGGGCGAGCCAATCGAATCATCAGTCGAACCCGTGGGCAGCATGGGTGAAGACCCGCTCTCGATGACCCCCGCTCGGACTTCGGTTATGCCACGGCCCCAACAATCGCGCACGGGAGACCACACCAAGAGTGCTGCCGCCGCAACAGCCGTGAAAGAGCTCTTGGAGTCGGCAATTCAACCTTTGAGCGGTGCAGCGGTGGCGCAATGCGCTCTGCGCGCCTATCCGAGTTTGTCGGCCACAGCTTGGGATTCGCGCGGCAGTTTCGCGCATTGGCTGGTGGCCATGGTCCCGCAAGCCGGGTACTCCAATGTCCGCGGCGGCTACGTGTGGGATGCCGCCCGCTTTTCGGAGGCGGATATTCCGAGCAGCAGCCGGGGCGATGGTGGTCCATTGACCACCCTCCAGAGGCAAGTCGTGAGCATCACCGACACCCCGGCGCTCACTACGGCTCAATATGAGGGTCTGTTGACCTGCCTTGCCCAGGATCTACAGGAACACCCGTTCTCTCGGAATGAGACGTCGAAGCGCGTGCGGGATGCCTGCGAGTCCCGTCACTTGGCGGTGGGCCGCAACGCGGTCAACTTCGTTGTCAGCGGTCTGCTGTATTCCGGTGTGACGCTTGATTCGGACGTTTCGGCGCAATCACTCGGTGCAAGTTGGGCTAGTAACGTCGCTGGCTTGTGTCGGGCAGCCCGAATGGAACTGGACGCGGAGTCACTTGACCAACTCACTGTCTGGGTCAGTGGCGGTCTGGCAAAGGCTCTCGGATAGGTCAGTTCGGGATGCTTTCCCGAGCGGCACTCGGCGTGGCATGCCAGGCCATTCCGTGACGGTGAATATGCACGTGCTTCCAGTAGGGCACGCGTCAGATGATCAGGATCCGTCGCCTTGACCATGCGCTGCTGGCAATCATGGCCCCCACGACGACGGTGAGGGGTACATACCCGGATACGCACCCGAACACTTGACCACTCCCATACTCGTCGGCCAGTAGGAGACCACCGAGTTGCTTGGGGAAGTCTGGCTGGCAGACACCACTAATTCGGAGCACATGCCGTCACTCCAGGTGACCAACGCGAAACATTCGATGTTCACGGGAGCCCCGTCAATAGTGGGTAACTCGCTGGGAGGAATCGTCGATAGGTTGCCGGTGCCCATGTTGAGGGGATCGAGTTTGATCGCCTTGATGGTCGCAGGGTGGTCGCTCGGCGCGCTGTTGGCGAGGTAGGCGGAGAGTGCCATGGCATCCTGCGCGGCCTGTTGGCACGCATTGGGATCTTTGAGGTTTCGAGTGGGGTCGCCGGGCAGGCTGGAGACGGATCCCTTGCCCTGCCAGGCCGGATCAAGTGCGCTCTTGGCTACGGGGTCAGCGAAGCACCCCGCGAGGGCAGGCATCGCAATTGCCCCGACGACAAGCACTTTCCATCGCCTTCGTGGGGGAGGGGTCATGAAGCTCAGGCTACCCGTCACTGCTGACCTGCGG
>JAUPKO010000926.1 GCA_030837395.1 Actinomycetota bacterium
GGAAGCCGAGGTTGACGCAGACGTCGTTGAGCAGCTATCGCGAGCCATCGACGAGACGCCGCAGATGATGGCGCAACTCAATTCCGCAGCCGAGGAGCGCCGGCGAGCCCGTGCTCGCAGCGGCGACTCGGTTGTGGATGACCTGCTCGGACGAGTCGTGGACAAGTTGGAGGGGCTGGACGACTTTCGCGCAACCGCTAGGGAGGAGTTCGTCGCGCTGCTGACTGAGGTGCTGCGGTTCGCGGCTGACCGCGCGGACATCGGGCGGCAGTCTGGCGGCCCGGTGGTTGACTACTTGTTTCCCGCAGCAGCCGGAGAGTCGTTCACCGAGGCCTTCCTCCAATTGGATGTGTACTCGTGGCTGTGCAGCTCGGGATTCCGCCCGCACGTCCGGATGGAGGAACGGGATGTCGCGGCGGGTCGGGCAGATGTGACTGTGCAGCGAGTAGAGCACCGGCTTGTCATTGAGGTGAAGCGCGAGCAGACGAATGCCTCACACATTTCGCTCGTAGATTCCTACGGACCTCAGACGGTTGGATATGCAGTCGTGGGGCCTGCCTTGTCGATCTCACTTGTTCTCGACCTTACCGACCACAGCCACGGCGTGCCGAGCCTGAAGGATTCTGTCTGGGTGGACGCGGTTCCGATCGAAGGCGGTTCGCCAAGGCACGTCGTCACCGTTGTCATCAGGGGGAACCGACCGACGCCGCGTATGATTCTCCGGTAGCCAAATACGACACGCCACATGTGCATTCCGTCAGGGTGCCCACGCGGGTCTTGTACAGCTTGCGAGTCAGGGCTGGGATAACAAGTCGGGGGGCCAATGGATACGGACATGAGCATTCCGGGGCCTTCGGCCCGCCGTGGTGAGGGAAGATTGGCGGTGATGTGACGGGCTGCTTGTGCTTTCGGGGTTCCCACGATGATGCTGGTGATGTGCGTTCCGGTTGGACGCCGTTCTGCCTGTATTGCCTGCGAGCATGCACGTGAGCATGGTGGTGGAGGGCTCCACGGGAACCGTGGAATGTTGCCTTTGAGCACGGGTGCCAGACTTGCGTATTTTTCCTGCCCTCCCCGGGGCGCACACCGAATGTCCGACTGGTGTGAAGGGAGCAGGGATCATGGATGTGGTGCACCCGCGGTGCGCGGGGGTCGATGTGTCCAAGCGGGACGCGAAGGTGTGTGTGCGAATCGCTGGGGCTGGGCGGCGCAAGACTGTTGCCACGGTGACGACGTGGGGTTCGATGACCAACCAGGTGCTGGCGCTACGCGATCATCTGCGCGACCAGCAGGTGACGCTGGTGGTGATGGAGGCCACCGGCGATTTCTGGAAGCCGTTCTACTACGTGTTGGAGGACGACTTCGAGGTGATGCTGGTCAACCCGCGACATGTGAAGAACCTGCCCGGGCGCAAAACCGACGTCTCGGATGCGGCATGGTTGGCCGATCTGGGTGCGCACGGGTTGGTGCGCGGGTCGCTGGTGCCGCCGGAACCGATCCGTCAGTTGCGGGATTTGACCCGGGCCCGCTCCGCGCTGGTACGCGAACGCGCCCGGCAGGTGCAACGGCTACAGAAGCTGTTGGAGGACGCCGGCATCAAACTGTCCTCGGTCGCCACCGACATCACCGGGGTGTCCGGGCGGGCGATGCTGGAGGCGATGATCGCCGGGGAACGGGACCCGGAAGTGCTCGCGGACCTGGCTAAGCAACGACTGCGCAACAAGATCCCGGCACTGACCGAGGCGTTGACCGGACGGTTCACCGAGCACCACGGGTTCCTGGCCCGCACCTATCTGAACCTGATCGATCAGCACACCGCCGCGATCGAGGACATCAACGCCCGGATCGAGGTGGTGATCGCCCCTTTCGCCCCAATCCGGGACCTGCTGGTGAGCATCCCGGGAGTGAGTATCACCGTCGCTGACGTGATCATCGCCGAGACCGGCGCAGACATGTCGGCGTTCCCCACCGCCGGACACCTGGCCTCCTGGGCTGGCACCTGCCCGGGCAGCAACGAATCGGCCGGCCGGGTCAAATCCACCCACACCAGACCGGGAAACCCCTACCTCAAAGGCGCCCTGGGAATCGCATCGCTGGCCGCCTCCCGAACCAGGGACACCTACCTGGCGGCCAAATACCGGCGCATCGCATCCCGCCGCGGCCCAATGAAGGCCATCGTCGCCCTGGAGCATTCGATGCTCATCGCAATCTGGCACATGCTCACCGACGGCACCTTCTACCAAGACCCCGGCGCGGACTACTACAGCCGCCTCAAACCCGAACGGGCCAAGAACCGCGCCGTCGACCAACTACGCCACCTCGGCTACCACGTCGAACTCACCGAGGTCCAACCCTCAGTGGCATAGCGATCTTCGTGCCAGGCGGGCAGTTCGAGGCGCCTACTTGACTTTGGATTCCGGGAGCGGTCTTGAGTTGTGTGCCCGCCGGAATCCCCATCGTGAGTTGATGAACCGGCACACAACTGCGGCGTGGCGGCCGTCAAGAAGCAAGTCACCAGGTTAGGCTCCCCGGTGGCTAAGCGACGCTACGCGCCCATCAGGGCCGGGGAGCCTAACCTGGTGACCCCGTTGATTTGTGCGCACAAGGGTCCGTCGTCCGGGACACTTCGCGGCCACGATGCTCGCGCGAACCGAAGTCCTTGGCACGACGAGCGTTTCCCGGGCACCTGTCGGGGGTCTCGTCGCGACCCTTGGCCGGCTGTCAATGCCGGTCGATCGACGCCGCACTCATCGGCGTCAACTCAGCGCACGCCAAGGACGTACCGGTCAACGCCGTCGACGAGTTCGCAATGACGTTCCAACCCGTCGAGTGGGGAGCCGCGCCGGAGGAAGACTGGCGCGGTGTTGCTTTCGCGGCACCCTGCGGACCTGCCCTTCGGCCCCGGCCGGCGAACCGCGGCCGCGACCAACCGACGCGAAGTCGTTGTCACGCGACCAGTCGGTCACCGACAAGACAGCGTCCAGGATCCGACCTCTGTCCTTCTTGCTCGCCTTCGCATACGCCTTCGCGTACCTCGTAGTGACCTCGGCGCGCGTCTTCATCGACATCTCACTTCCCATGCCACCATTACGCGCACCGTTTCGCGGGCATTCCTACGTGCGGCACGGAGAGCGTTTCGCGGGCAGTTTTAGTGAGTCTCGTCGCCTGCTTGATTTCGTGAGTGTTTGGGCCGATACTGAAAGCGGTCTTCGGGTAGCCTCACACGGAACCCGAGGAAAGTACGCCCCGGACTGGCTACGTTTCGTAGTCCCGGGGCCTCTGCGTTTCAGGGACGACCCCAAACGACCTGGGTCGTCTTGCGCACACGTTCAGAGACGAGGCCGTAGGTCTCCCTGTCGCGTCCACAGAGTAAGTCTGATCGTGCCCCCGCGACCAGGTCGGCGATCCAAAGGAGTGGTTCGGACTTGGTGGCGTGGGCGATTCGCAGGGAACCGGAGACCTGCCGAGCCGCGATGAGGCTTTGAAGGACCTGGTGGTCTTTCAGGTCTAGTTGATCCAGGCCTCGGCCTCTGGCTGCCCTGGACTCTAACGTGATGTCAAAGACTCCACCTTGAGTGTTGAGTTCAGCGAATGCTTGTCGAAGGATTCTTGCCCGAACGTGATGCTCGGAATGACCGCGTGGTGGCAGGGCACGTGAGGTCTCGACCACCAGTGCGTCCCAGTCATCGATGGCCATGACTGCTGAGATTGCCGCGACTTTGCGCCGCCCGCTCCTCAACTCGGAGTAGTGCAAGGGGAAACCGAGCCTGTCTACCGCAGAAGTCAGCGCTTGTCGGGTCATCTCGACGTCGCCTCTCAGGACGACGGCGCTTGCCACGACATAGAAGTCTCCTTGCCCTGAGACCTTTCCGGTCCTGGGGTCGCGTGCCGGCTTCTTTGACTCGTCGATGAACGCGATGAGGTCCTCGGGGGTCATTCGACGGCCCTCGGTGAGGGCCAAGCAACAGCCTTGTATCCAGTCTCATCCCACAACTGTGCAACCCAGTCGGCAAGGTCGTCGGGGTTGAGCGTGTCACCGGAGTTTCGCGGCGCATACATGACGAAGGACAGTGACTCGCCGGGCGTGTTCAAATATGGCGGCGGACTTGTCGTGTACTGCGCCACTTCCTTGCCTGACCTGTTTAGGTCCCGCAGCAGCCAAACAAGCCACTCGGTGGTTGCCCAACCCTCTCGATGAGGCCCCGCTTCGAGGACCGATGAGTGTGGCTCGGCCGGGAGGATGCTCCAACTGAGGTACCACGCTGAAACGGGGTAGGGGTCAGCAATCGTGACCTGTTCATCCCAGCAATTAGCGACGATCCCCGGCAACGCATTGATTGTGCGACACAGATGGACCAGGTGTCCAGGGACCTCGGCATAGTCCACTTCGAGGTCAGTCATGGGGGCTGGATGGGTACGCAGACCGGCAGGGAGAGCGGCTGCCGATTCGAGGATCCTTTGTGCGTGCTTCACGGCGTCGTCAATTTCCAGCCACTCATCCTCTCCAAGGCTTCCGTGCCGACGGTGTTTGTCTGCCTGCAGAACGGTGGTGGCCACATAGACCACATCTCTTGACTCCCGAGCGTGCGCGACCACTGCACGGTTGAGGTTGGACGCCGCTCCTTGGAGGTACTTTTCGAGCACGCCGTGTAGAAGTTTCAGGTCTTCCGTCCGATGAGCTTTGGTCGCGAGTGAAACCGCCTTACCTGATATGCCGAGTTCGGCAGCGACACTCGCTCCTGTCGACCCCACCCGGAGGGTGGCCTCGTACACCGCTCTACGTCGGATTTGACCAACACTTCCCTGGATGGCCCTCGCCTGTTCGGCAACCTCATCGCACATTCGGGCCCGCTCAACAGGATTCGGAATTGAACGAAGGTAAGCGAGCGTTCGCTCGACTCGCAGTCCTGTCGTGTAGTCGTAATCGGTCCCACCCATGCCACAATACTATCTATCCCGGGGGTAACACACAAGGAGGCCGGGTTAGACAGCAGTCAACACCCGCACCTAGTCAGGGCGCTGTGTCCCTCCGTGCCCCTTCCACCACGCATCCAGGCGGCGGGACTGCGCACCACGGCCTTTCGCTGGGGGACGCCGCTATCGTGATAGTCGTCGGCGCGAATGTGACGCGCGAAGGCGATTGAACTCTATGTCGGCGTGTTCCGTTGCCTGCGTCGCTTCGCTTTCGAGGTATCTGTTGACGGCGGCAATCTCGATGGCGCCACAGTCGGCCAGTTGCATGAGGACGCGATCCGCTATCGCCTTGATGTCGTCTCCAGGGTCTACGCAGACGTCGAATTGGCCGACGTGGCCTAGGGGCCGCTCGCGGACCCGCATCACGTGCCAGCCCGAGTCCGTGAGATCTGCCGACTTCAATCGGTCATGCTCCTCTCTTCCCGCATGCCAGTAGCTGCCGTCATACTCAACAATCCAGCCAATGTCCGAGAGGACAATGTCGCATTCCCAGGTTCTCGACGGCGTCGACACACGTGACGCCCCAGGCGCGAAGACCTGGACCCCCAGTGCGAAACCAAGTTCAGCGGCGACGTGGACTTCGGTTCGAGAGCGATTCCTCGGGTAGCACTGCCTGCAACCTCGGGTGGCGGTCCGCTGGTTTACGCTCTGCTGCCACCTGTGCCCGCACACGTGGCAGCGCCACCAGACTTCAGCGCGCGAACTGATCGTGAGCTGCTCGGGAGGCATCTCATTGAGCTCCAGGTCGAAGTCTTGAAGAAGATCTGGTCGCAATGTGACGTTGTTTGTGCTGGACGCCTTGGCTCTACGGGCCGTGCCGCAAAATGGACATCCCGTACCCGAACGGGCGTCAGATCCAACTCGCTCGGCAATGCGTGCTGCCCAACGATGGTCCGCGGCAACTGGGCAGACCCAGTGCACAAGTTTGCTGCTACGGGCGCTGTACGCGGAAGGGGCTAGGCCATTGAGTTCCCAATCCCACTCGGCGATCAAAAGGGGTTGAAGGTCAGCAAGGCTCGACCCCTCGGCTGGCCTTGATGAACGCTCCCCGTTGGCTCGATCTCGGCACTTCGGGCATCCTGTGCCAGCTGCTCGCGTCTTTACCTCCGCCTGCCAGGCGTGGCCGCAGGTCGCGCAGGTCCACTGGGCCTTCGCCGCTGATCCGGGGTTGACGCCAAACGGATCAAGGAGGTTATCAGGATCCCACTCCTCGAGCAGTTGGGGGTAAAGGTCTCCCAGGCTCTGCCCCGGTAATGGAGTGCTCCGAGCTCGGGCCCTCCGGTCGATGCCACAACCGGGGCAACCTCTGCCGGAGCCGACGCGCTTGTTTGGTGAGGCCCTGTATTCCGGGTGCTGGCCCGTGGGGCATCGCCACAGGACCCGGCGGTGGCTGTTTGGCTTGATCTCTGACGGCCCGACGGTATTGGTAGTTGCCCATTCGGCGGCCAGCGCGGGATACAGGTCTGCCAGGGATTGTCCGGGGTTGGGTCGAGCCCTGGCGTCACCGCTCCGCTGATTGCCACACCTTGGGCAACCGCGGCCGCGGGAACGGGCTTTGGCGGACATCCAGTATCTGTCGTGCCCTGCCGGGCACAGCCACTGCAGTTCCTGTGCCGACCCGTAACTGACTTCGGCTGGGTTCGGTGACGTTCCCTTGACCCATTCCGCCAACAGACCGGGGCACCTCTCGGCAAGGCTGGTGGTCCCACGTCTGCTCACTGCCTCGGTCCTCTCTGCCCAACCCACCCTAGAATCGCAGTTTCCGCAAGGGGTAGGTCTGCGAGCCGGCGAGTTGGGGACGTGTCAGCGGCGGGCGGATGAGGTGGCTGACGGTGAACGCAGGGCCTCAACCACGGACGGTTCCAGCAACACCCATAGATGGGCCTCCCGTCAGGAGGGTCAAGTGAACCGCCCAGGCGAGTCCGATGACCTTCTAGTTTGAGACACCGACTGGTGTCGATGTCTGGTGGTGACCGAAGTGTGCGTGTTCGGCTTCGACCGGCGCGAGGTCGTCGCAGCTTTCGAAGGGTGGGCGGTGATTGAACCAGCCGACCCATTCCGCGGTGGCGGTCTTGATGTCGTCGAGGCCTTTCCATGGCCGGCACGCCTCGATCAGCTCGGTCTTGTAGAGACCTATCACCGTGTTGGCGAGGTCGTTGTCGTGGGAGGGGCCGACAGCACCCGTCGAGGCTTGATGCCCGCAGTCGCGAGGTGTTCGGAGTGGGCCACAGACGGTAAGTTGACGAGCGGCGATGAGCATTGGCTACTGTCCTGCGAGGAGCCCGGTCGGCACCGGTCGTCGGGGTTGGGCGGTCACGGCCGCGACGACCTTTCGGGGATGTTCGAGCAGTTCGGCCATGGCGGCGAAGCTGCGGACAAATTCCTGGGCACTCCCATCTGCACTCTCAG
>JAUPKO010000927.1 GCA_030837395.1 Actinomycetota bacterium
CTGGTTGATGCCATTGTACCAACGCGCGGAAGTGAGTTCACCCCGGGGGTTGTAGGTGAAGCGTTGGTGGGTCGCGCCGAGATCGGCAAAAGCGTTGCCGGATTGCGCGACGGATTCGCGCTGGCGCAGGTGGTTGTAGGTATAGTCGTAACGGGCGCAGGAGGAGCCGCTCCAGAGGGTATCGATTGCCGTCACGAGGTCGCGGGTGGAGTCGAAGCTCCGCGAGACTTGGAAGGCGCTCCCCGCCACGGAGAGGGTTTTCACGAGCGCCGAGGCCGGCCCCGCGGACGTCGGCTCGTAGCCATAGACCAACTGCCGGATCGCTGTGCCGCTGGCACGGCGGGCGACGAGGCCGGCAAACCGGGCGGCGTTGCTCGCGCCATAGGTTACCTCGAGATCGTATGACGTGGGCGTGGGGTTGGCGCCGAGGCGGAAACCGGCGGACCGGCCCCTGACCGTGCCGAGGGCGTGCCCGGTGTAGCCGCCGGAACCGGCATTGGCGCTGGTGGCCGACTCGTAGAGGCTCGCAAGCTGGCGCGAGCCGTAAAAGGTCGAGAGGACCTCAGTGGCGAGCCGCCAGGGTGCCGCGGGATCGTAGACAAAATCGCGGGCGCCCGTGGCGTCGTTGATGACGAGCGGTTGCCCGAGGCGGCTGTAGGACTCGCCGGCCAGGGCTTGAAAACTGACGGGGGGCGTCCCGTCGCTGTACGAGATGGACCTTGGTTCACCCGTGCCGGAAAAGTAGTCGTAGGTGGTGGTGACGCGCTGGCCGTTGACCGTGCGGGCCCAGAAACGCTGGTGCGTTTGCCCGCGTTCGTTGTAGGTGTATTCGACGAACTTCCGCTCGGGTCCGGCTTCGAATTTCTTTTTCATCCAACCGGTGTAATCGTCGAACTCCCACTCGGTGACCTGAGCTGGCACGGCGGAGCCCGGCCAGCTGGTGGCCTCCCAAAAATTGAGCACCGATCCCGTCGGATCGCGGTACGTCTGCTGGTGGGTGCGCTGACCGTAGGCATCGTAACTGTAGGTGACCGGGTAGGTCGCCGAGCCCCAGCGACGCAGCACCTGGCCGCGGGCATTGTACTCGGTGCGGATGGTGCGGTTCTCCGCGTTGAGCACGAAGGTCGGCTGTCCGGCGGAATCGTACCCCGTCTTCACCATGAGGCGGTTGGCGGCGTCGCGTCGTTCGTCGGGCAGCAGCGTGTTGGCGACATAGGTGATCGTCGCCGGGCCGGTGCGGGGGTCGACGACCGAACGGAGGCGGCCAAGGGCGTCGTAAGTATTCCGATACGTCAATCCGTCGTGGCCGGTCGACGCGATGGTGAAGCCGGCGAGCGCCACCTCGGTGGCGGGGCTGGCCAGGCCGGGCGCGGTGCTCGTGACCGTGACGAGCTTGTTGGCGGCGTCGACCGTGACGGTGCGAATGGACTCGTTGTCCTCCGCATCGCGGGAACGGCTCTCGGCCCGCAGGGATGGGGAGCGCCCGGTCAGGCGCTGGCGGGCGACCTCCAGCGGGATGCGGGCGTCGATGCGATGCTGGTGCAAGGCCCAGGTGCGCCGGGTCAACCAATAGGCGCCATCGTGGAGTTCGACGCTCTGGTCGGAATCGGTGATCCGATCGGTGGATGAGCGGTCCAGGCCACCGCCGTTCAGATCGAGTCCGGTGTGGATCATCTCGCCCATGCTATTGTAGAGGTAACGAGTATCCGCATATCCGGTGCGGCTCGAAGTGGTGAGCTGCCCGGTGGACGGATCGTAGCTCATCGTCTCAGCCAGGGTGGCCGCGTTGTTGAAACCCGGGCGCGAGCGCTGGAGCGGGCGGTTGAGCCAATCGGTCCAGACCTCCTGTTTGCGGACGTCATTCAAGCCCCGCGGCCGCACGGTCGTCTTCCGCCGGCCGTCGGGTTCGATGGCGTATTGATAGTACTCCGCGACCACGGCCGAACCCTCGACGGCAGCCACGCGGCCGTCGGGGAGGCGGGTTTCGGTACGGGTGGCGCCGGTCGGAAGGGTGACGGTCGTGAGGCGCGATTCCGGGGAGTAGGAATAGCGGGTGGTGCCGCGGCCGGGGGCCGTCTCGCTCGTGACTCGTCCCGCGGTGTCGTATTCGCTCGCGGAGACGAGGGCTTCGCCGGCAGCGGAGACGGTGCGGGTCTTGAGGCGGCCGGCGGCATCGTGGGTGTGCAGGATGGACTGGGCGGCGATCGTGTCGCCGTTGAGGCTCGCTCCGTCGCGCGTGGTGGTTTCCACCCGCCCCACGCTGTCGAAGCCAAAGGTTTGACGAATGCCGTTGGAGTCGGTCGTGGCGGTGAGGCGGCCGGCAGTCCAAGTGTTTTCGACGACGCTCCATTTCAGTCCGTCACGGCTGGAGCGTCGCTTGGTGCTGGAAGGATAAATGGAGTTGACGTAGCTCACCCAGTCCTGCCCGGTCACGACCCAGTCGCCGACGAGTGCCTGCTGCTCGGTGACGAGGGGCAGGCCGTTTTCACCGAGGAGCGTTCGGGAGAGCGTCGACTTGCCGGTTACGAGGCGGAAGTTGGAGGGCAGCGGTTGCGAGACGGCGTTGTAGAACGGCAGGGGCGTGCCGGTGCTGGTGTCGTTGGTGCCGTGGAGCGTGGCGTGCGCCCGGGAGAGACCGTCCGGCCCGGCGGTGAAGGGATCACCGGTCTCGGCGAAAGCCGCGTGGAAGTAGGCCGCGACGGTCATGGTCTTATCGGGCCGCTCGGCGGAGCGCAGCAGGCCGGGGA
>JAUPKO010000928.1 GCA_030837395.1 Actinomycetota bacterium
ACGCCGCATGGTCCCCGTCGGAGTAGCGCTCCCTGGCGATTCGTGCACGTCCGACCGCTGTGCTCAGTTTGGCCAGAGCATCGCGTTTCGTGGCGTCGGACGAGCAAGCGGTGAATCGAGACCCCAAGCCTGGTGGGTCGTTCATCGCAGCGAGGCCATGCGTCTCGAGGTGGTCCAGAACGAGATACACGTCCCAGACGGGTACGTACGACGACTGCTCATCCATGTGTCTCGCAGCGCGCATCTCCAAGTAGCACGATGAGATGGGCACATTGCGCTCGTACTTCCAGACCTTGAGTAGGCGAGCGAGCTGCTTCACCGCGCCGCCGTGTTTCCTGTTGACATCGTTGACATAGCGGTTGTGCACCTCGGGGTAGGTCTTCATCCAGTCCCCGCCCGGTGCCGCGATCCAGTAGCCGCAGTAACCTCCCGCCGTGTCGGCGATGTAGCCGGGGACGACCTCGACGATGCCGTCCGAGAAGTGACATACGACCGCTGGCCGCCGGACCGTGATCGGCGTGGCCTGAAACCTCGCCGCGAGGGATACCCGTACTCGTTCGAGCATCGAATTGGACCACTGCGGCTTCGTACCCTTGAGTGAGACGAGGTAGTCCGCGTCGCTGTGGAGCCATACGCCTGTCTCGTGCCGGAGCGAGCCGATCTCGAACATCCGGTAGATCCCGAGGTTCGTCTCCAGGCGCTCCTCGATCGAGTCACAGTGGGTCCTGGCTGCGTCGAACTCGGCCGATAGCGGAGTGAAGTAGCTGTTCAGCTTGTTGAGCCAGGTGTTGGGGCTCTGCGTCACAGCGGATCGCCATTCGTGAAGGTCGCCTCCTGCAGCTGCAAGGCGACCTGCGCCGCGAAGGTCGGGTCAACGAGGATGCGGCGGACGACGTCATCGGCGATCCGGTGCACGTCGACAGATCCGCCCGTGTACTCGATCGCTAGGTCCTGCGGATAGGTGAAGTCGACCTGGGCGGAGTACACGCTCTCCCCGTTATCGCCGTAGGCCGAAAGCACGTGGTCGTAGACGAGCTGCACCTTTGTCTGGAAGATGTCGATCGTGTAAGGCGCTGGGAGCCCGGCGTCGAGCACAGAGCGGATCGTGCTGTTGACGTCGCTCATCACGTCGATCTTGCGCCGCCAGTCCTGCACAAGCTTCTGGTGTATGCGCTCCAGTAGGTTCTTCGCACTTGTCTTGACCTTCTCGCGCTCCTCGGCGGTGAGCTCGGGGTCTGGCTGGGTGAGCAGGTCGAAGACCGCGAGTTCCTCCTCGGTCATCCCCTCACGGACGGCGCGCTCCTCCTCGTCAGTGAGGGTCTGGGACACCTCGATGAGGCGTTTGAGGTACTCGTCGCTATTGACGCTACCCGCGTTGTAGTCGGCGATGAGCTGCTCGATGCGCTCGACCAGTTCGTATCGGGTGGGGTTCCGCGTCGCAGCGCCGACCGCGCGGGACAGTAGCAACTGCGCGAGCCGGTCCGTCTCGGCGAGCTTGCGCCCGGCGAGCTTGCGCGCGAGGCCCTCGAAGTCGATCTGCGAGAGGTCGAGCAGCGGGTCGGGCTGTACCCCTTCGGCGGCGGCGCGGATGACGTACTCTTCAGCCCCGACGGAGCGGTCGAGGAGCGCGTCGACGGCGTCGAGCACGCCGGTGATATCGGGCTGCGGCGGCTTGGTGACTTCGGTAACCCGCTCGGCGAGCACCCGGATGGCGGCGACGGTGCGTTGCTGTGCGGCGGCCTTCCCGTTGGGCAGCAACGCCTTGAACAGCCTACGGATGAGCCGTGCCCGCACAAGGAAGTCGTTCCACGTCGCCTCGCCCACGAGCAGAGCTTCGACAGCGGCGTCTCGGCGGGCGATGTGGTCGAACCCGGTCGCGTCCCTCATCCCGATGAGGTCGACGCCGGCATCGGTGCAGAACTTGATGAGGTTTGCGACGGTGGTGTCGAGTTCGTCGGCGAGGGCGTCGATGATCTCAATCGGGGTCTCGCCGGTGGAGGCGGCACCGTAGATTGCGAGCGCCTTCTCTAGGTTCCGAAACACGCCGACGTAGTCGACGATAAGGCCGCTGTCCTTCTCGGGGAACACCCGGTTGGCGCGGGCGATGGTCTGCATGAGGGTGTGGTTGCGCATCGGCCGGTCCAGGTAGACGGTCGACACGCTCGGGGCGTCGAAGCCGGTCATCCACATCGCGCAGACGAACACGATCCTCAGCGGGTCATCGGGATCTTTGAACTTCTCAGCGAGGTCCTCGATGTTCATTCGCTCGCGGTGGGGGCGGATGTCCAGGCCCTGCTCGTCAAGCATCCTTAGTTCGTTCTGGCTCTGCGAGACTACGACGGCCATATCGGTCGACTCCATTAGCTCGATCCGCGACGCCAGCCACGGGCGCTCCAGCTCGGGCAGCGCCTCATGCTGCGCCCGAAGCTTGGTCAGATGTTCCGCCCACGCCCCCTGGACGAAGTTGTACATCCTCACGGCGGCGGCCTTGTCGAGGCCTACGTACATCGCCTTGCCCGTGAAACCGCGCCCAACGAAGTGCCGCACCAGGTCCGCTGCGATCGTCTTGAGGCGCTCGGGTCGGGTCAGCAACATGTACTGGTTGCCCATGGCGTTGACGAGCGCGCCCTCGGCCTCGTCGTCGACCTCGGCGTCGTTGAGGATCTGCTCCAACTCGTCGGAGAAGCTCTCGTTGATCAGTTGCAGCTCGGGAATGCGGTTCTCGTAGTACAGCGGCACGGTTGCACCGTCTTCGATCGCGTCGCGGAAGTTGTAGATCGACACGTACTCGCCGAACTGCGCCCGGGTTGCCTGCTCCTCCCCGGCGATCAGTGGGGTGCCGGTGAAGCCCATCATCGACGCCGCCGGAAGGGCCCGGCGCATGTTAAGCGCGAGCGTGTCGTATTGCGACCGATGCGCCTCGTCGGTGATGACGATGATGTCCGACCGGGTCGACAGCACCGGCATCTCCCGCTCGTCCTTGGCAGGCTGGAACTTCTGGATCAGCGTGAACACGTACCGGTGATCGGCCGCCAGCAGTTCTCGCAGGCCCGCGATCGACTCGGCGTGCACCTGCGCCCCGGCCGGGATCGTCCCCGCGTCGGCGAACTCGCCGTGCAACTGAGTATCGAGTTCCTTGCGGTCGGTGACCATCACGAACGTCCACTTGCCCGGCACCTGCCGCAGCACCTTCTGGGTGAACCACAGCATCGAAAGGCTCTTGCCCGACCCCTGCGTGTGCCAGAACACCCCGAGCCGTTTGTCCTGCACCTCGCGTGCCCGCTGCAGGTTCTCGATCGCCGCGTCCACCCCGAAGTACTGGTGCGAGCGCGCCATCACCTTGACGAGCCCGCCCGGACGCTCCAGGTAAGCCACGAAGTTCTCGAACAGGTCCAGCAGAATTCTCGGGTCGCAGGTACCCCGCAGCGCGGTCTCAAGCGCAATCGTTCCTCGCGCGCCCATCGCGTCTGTGACCGTCCAGTCACCGAAGAACTCCCATGGCGAATACGTTGACCCGACCTTCGCCTGGCCGCCGTTGGAGACCAGCAAGAAGAGGTTCGGCACGAAGAACTCAGGAATCGTGTCGCGGTAGTCGGTGATGTTGTCGTCGAATCCCTTCTTGACGTCCTGGTTCGGCTCCTTGAACTCCATCAGCACCAGCGGTACACCGTTCACGAATAGTGCGACGTCCAGGCGGCGGCTGTGAAGGCTGCCCTTGACCCACATCTGCTGCACCGCAAGCAGATCGTTCGCCGCCGGGTTCGCTAGATCGAGATAGCGCAGCAACTCGATCCGTTTGTTCCCACGCTCGTCGATCCACTCTGCCGGGTACCCGTCGCGAAGCAGGTCGTACACCTCACGGTTCGCCCGAACCCGATCCATCACCGACCGGTCCTTTGAGAGCGCCTCTACCGCCTCCGCGATCACCGCATCTGGCACTTCGGCATGGTTCATGCGGCGGACTGCGGCGCGCAGGCGATGGGTGAGGATGACGTCGTGCTGCGAGTCACGGCCCAGAGTGCCGTTAGCGCCGAGCGTCTCTTGCCACGCGTCAACCCGAGACCAGCCCAGTTCGCACAGGAGCTGCATGCTCGGCTCCTCCACGAACATCGCCTCTGGCCCACGCGCCGCGCTCATGCGACCTCGTCCTCCAACAGGCGGTCGAAGTCGAGCGCGGAGACGTCGATCTGGCCCGTCACCAACTTCGGCAGCAGAAGATCGCGCAACACTGCCAACCGTCGGTTCTCGAACATGAGTGTCTCGGTGAGAGTGAGGTGACGCCGTGCGACATCAGTGAACGACTCTGCAATCGACAGAGGAGGGACAGGTACCGACCACCTGCCCAGCACTTTCCAGTCCGCCCGCGGCATCTTGGTGCCGTTCGATGTCTGAGTCGCGTGGGCAATGAACTCGATGCTTGATGCTGTGAACACCGCCTGGCCCCAATGCGGAGTGCGGGGACGGAGCACGAGGGCGTCGGTCGAACAGATGCCGTCCACTGGCGCGACGCTGACCTTATGGAAGTACGGCCGGATCTTGCCCAAGAGCACGTCGCCCTTCTCGAAGACCGCCTTGCGGCTGCCCTGGCTTGCCGCCGTGCCCCACTCATCCAGAGTGAGCTGTTGCCGCGGGATGTGTTCCAGGCCAACAGCGGGAGTGCTGGGGTCGAGCGTTGCCGGGTCGACGCTCGCTCTGCTGATCGAGACGATGTCGTCGAGGAAACCTGCTGACCACTCCTCGGGAATGAGACCGATGGCGGAGTCGAGAAGCGGGACGGAATCGTGGCCGGGGTAGCGGAACTTCACGAACCACTCCCGGTAGATTGCGCGCGCCATCCGCTCCAACACCTGAACCCGCCGCCGGTTGTTTGCGATGAGTCCATCGAGAGTGTCGAGGACTTCAGCGACTGCCCGTTGCTCGGTGACCGTGGGAACCAGAGCCGTCACTGACTGAATCCGCTCCGGCGCGGTGTGCCGCACCTTCGAGCCAGTCGCGGTCGCCCGAATCTGCCGCCGGACGTCGGGCGAGTTCATCAAGTGATATACGAACCGGATGTCGAACAGTTCGGGGTCAGTCACCTCCAGCAGTCCGATCCGCTGGTTGTGCAGGTAAGTGTCGTCGTCTGGGATTGTTGCGGAGCTGCCAAGGAGGCCTTGCGCCTGTTCGGTCATGGCAATGACCACGTCGCCCTGCTTGAGCAGAAACTTCTCAGGCACCGGGCCGAGGTAGTACTTCTCCGTGCCGTTCTTCGGCTTGAAACCGCCACGCTCAACAAAGTTGCCTGGCGTGAGGACTATCTGCTTGCCCTCCGCCGAGAAGAACTCGCCTTTGAACGCGAAACCGTGGTGAACCCGGAGTCCGCGGCCGAGGGGCACCTCTGTCCAACCACTCATGCGTCGAGAATCCCCTGAACCGCGACATCCACCTTGGCCCGCAGGTCGACAGCCTCGTCGCTCAGGCGGGTGAACTCCTCGAAGAGTTCCTCCAGCTTGATCGCGAAGTCCTCCTCGTCCTCGTCCGTGGCGGCGGTGCCGGCGTAGCGGCCGGGGTTCAGGCTCCAGCCCTGTGCCTCGATTTCGGCACGCGTCGCGATCTTGCACAGGCCCGCGACATCCGTGTACTTCCCGTCGGGGAAGTTCTCGGCGAGCAGCGCGCCGCTGTCCGCCTCAGTCTCCACGTTCTCGCCGCGGTAGAGGCGTACGACGTTGGCGAGGAACTCGATCTGCTCCGGTAGGAAGTCGCGGTGGGCACGGTCGATCTGGTGGAACAAGTGCCGGGCGTCGAGGAACAGCACCGTGTCCTCGCGGGGTGTGCCGCTCTTGGCCTTGTCGAGGAACCAGAGCGTGACCGGCAGGGTGACCGTATAGAAGAAGTTCGAGCTGATCGCGACCATGACGTCGACTGCGCCGGTCTCAACGAGCTGCTTACGGATGTCTTTCTCGGAGTGCCCTGCGTCCCCGGCCGAGTTGGCCATAACGAACCCAGCCCGGCCGCTGTCCGTGAGGGCGGCGTAGAACTGCTGGATCCATAGGTAGTTCGCGTTGTCGGCCTTGGGCACACCGAACGGCAACCGCCTGTCGCCGGCGATTTGGTCTTTCTTGACCTTATCGACGTTGAACGGGGGGTTGGCCATCACGTAGTCGAACGCTCCCACCGCCATGTGCGGGTCTTCGTAGTAGCTGTTGGCTTGGCGAATCTCACCGGACAGTCCGTGGAGGGCGAGGTTCATCTTCGCAAGCGGCACGGTGTCGTCCGTCTTCTCCGCGCCGTAGATCGACAGCTTGCGGCTGGCGGACTCGTGGTGGCGCTCGACGAACTTCGCGCACTGTACGAACATGCCGCCCGACCCGCACGCCGGGTCGAACACGCGGCCCTGGAACGGTTCGAGGATCTCGACTATGAGACGGACAATCGAGTATGGGGTGAAGTACTCGCCGCCGCCCTTGCCCTCCTGGGCGGCGAAGTTCGAGAGGAAGTCCTCATAGATGAACCCGAAGGCGTCACCCGAAAGCTGGGCAGGCAGCGGGGCGAACAGGCGCAGCAACTCGATGAGAGTCGCGCGCTCCAGTTTCTGGTAGCCGCGCGGCAGGATGTCTTTCAGCTCGGGGTTCGCCGCCTCGATTGCCTTGATCGCCTCATCGACTGCCTTGCCGATGTCGTGGCCTTCGGGCAGGTCGACGATATGCGACAGCCGAGACTCGTCAGGGACATAAAGGACTGACTTGGCCTTGTAGTCGGCGGGCTCGGCGGGGTTGCGTGGGCTGCGGTTCGCCTCAACCTCGCTGCGCACCCCATCGAACCGGTTCTCCGCATAGGCGAGGAAAACGAGTCCGAGCACGGGGTCGCGGTACTGCACCGGCGTCAGCTTCGAGTTTGCGCGCAGTTCATCGGCCGCGGCCCAGAGCGTGGCCCGTACCTTTCCCAAATCGGTGGTTCTCACAGGGTCAGGTTATCGGCGTGCGCCGACATCGGTAGGGCTGCCTTGAGCCAAGGAGCCCACCAAAGTGGGTCTCAGTCGAAGTTCCGAGTGTGCCGACAGTTCCATTGACACCCTGACCCGTGGGGCGTCGCCCGGGTGGTCAGTCAACGCCGCGCGGTCAACTACGACGTCCTCCCGCTCCGCCGTCCGCCGGAACGCGAGATACCGAGGGGGTCACACCGTTGAGTGGTTAGAGACGCGACCGCCGTCCTGGACGGCGAATGCATCACAGGCGGACGGCAATCGCGTTGATTGGGTAGGAGATCACTTCGCAGCCGCCCGGGGGCGGCAGAACGGCGATGGGAGCGGGCATGGCAATCACCCCGGCGTTGCGTGCAGGATGAAGGGCCACGCCCGCAGTCCCACGTCCCATCAGCACGCCCACCGAGCCCACGACCAATCCCATCCCCAGCCCCCAGCCCCCAGCCCCCAGCCCCCCAAACCGACCAGCCCAACATCCATGACCCCAGCCAGCCCAGGCACCCTGCCCAACCCCCAGACCAAGGCCCCCAGCCAGCTCCCGAATCCATATCCGGCTTGGAATCCGGATTCCCGGGAGGCCCGCTGGAGTGCAGGCGACAGTCGCCAGGATCATTCGTAGGCGTCGCGAACGGGCTGCCGGATCGAGACTCCGGCCGACCCAGCAGGCCCGGTCTTCGACCCAAAGGGCGGCGTCAGCGAACCGTGCATGTCGCGAGAATTTCGGTTTGAGCATCGGGCCGGGCTCAGGTCGACTCTGCTCACGAACGACGCCCACACCATCGTGATGCCAGCCCGGTTGGTGTTTCAGTCCTGGTCACTCGTGACATCGGCGAAGTCATTCGAATCGTCATGCGCGGGGTTGGCCGTGGGTGCGGTGCCCTGCTGGTCGCTGACAACGGTGCTGTCGGGTGCTCTGGAGGTGCGCGCGTGGCGTGATGGCATCGCTTGTGGCGTCACCTCGGGGGCGCCTTCCCGGCAGGAGGCACCCAGGGTGCCGGCGGTCCGAATGCGAGGCACCGAGGGGGTCACACCGTTGTCCAGGTAGAGGGACACTCCCTGGCACCGGCTGACGGCACGAGAGGAACGACTGATGACTGAGAGAACGCATCGTCCCGGCCGTTCGGCAACCCCGGCGTCGTCGTCGGGGGACCTCCTCACCGTCGAGCAGGCCGCCGACTACCTCAACATCACCGAGCACTTCGTTCGCCGGCTCATCCGAGAGCGGCGCATCCCGTTTCTCAAGGTTGGGCGGCTCATCCGGCTGCGCCGATCGGACATCGAGGCCTACCTGGCCGGGTGCATGATTCCTGCGGTCAGGCGATGACTGGCGCCATCGCCTCTTCCCTGGCAGGGAGCCTTCCGCTGGGCTGTGATCTGCTTCGCCAGTTGCTGCATCGAGAAGAGTGCGCACGGAGGTCAGGTCATCCGAATATTCCGATGGGTCAGATTTATCAGAATATTCCGATGAATTCTCACTATCCGAATATTCCTATAGTACCGTTGGGTCTATGGCACTCACCGGTAGCGTCACCAACCCGCAGGCCCTGGGCCGGCTGTTGCAGCAGGCACGCCTGTCACGGGGGCTCTCCCAGCAGCACGTGGCCGACGAGCTCGGAATCAGTCAGGCATACGTCTCGGAACTCGAGAGCGGGAAGTCGTCCCTCGCCCTCACGCGCATCTTCGACATCATGCGACTGACCGGGATGACGCTTCACGCCGAGATCCCCGAGAGCTCGACTGATGCCTAGGCTCGAGGTCCACCTCTACGGGACCCACATCGGGGACCTTGCCGGAGAATCCTGGCGCGACTTCGACTTCGCCACCACCACCGAGGCGCTGGAGCGGTTCGGAGTGGGCAGCACGGTCCTGTCGGAGTCCGTGCCGCTCGTGCCACGCCAGCCTCGAGGCAAGGCCGCCCGGCGGCGCGCGTTCTTCGACGAGCTGCTGCCAGAGGGTGCAGCACGGCAGCGACTGGCCGAACGGGCTCGGGTCACCCCCACGGACACCCTCGGACTGCTGGCCTCCTACGGGCGAGACGTTGCGGGCGCAGTACAGGTCATCGACCCGAGCGCCGCCGACGCGGGTGACCCGGCACGAGCCCGCCCCGTGTCGGCGGCCGACATTGTGGACCTGCTCGACGACGTCACCGCCTTCCCACTCGGAAACGCGCCGATGTCGGGCAAGGCGTCCCTGGCGGGTGTCCAGGAGAAGGTCCTGCTCGCGAGGGTTGGCGGGCGCTGGGCGCAGTGCCTGTACGGCTACCCGTCGACCCACATCCTCAAGCCCGTGTCGCGGGCTCACCCGGACATGATCTACAACGAGGAGTACGCCTCACGTCTGGCACGGGCGCTCGGGCTGGCCTCGTACGCCACATGGATCGAGACCTTCGAGGGCGCGGATGCGCTCGTCATCGAGCGATACGACCGAGACGACACCATCCCCGGTCTCCGCCTTCACCAGGAGGACTTCAATCAAGTGCTCGGCGCATCCGGTGCCGAGAAGTATCAGGACCACGGAGGCAAGGTCAGCCTCGGGAGAGTCGCTGCCGTCCTTGCCAGCGCGCAGGGTCGGGAGGGGGTCGAGCAGCTGCTGGCGCATGTCACTCTCTCCGTCGCGGTCGGCAACCTCGACATGCATGCCAAGAACATCTCTCTGCTGCATCCTCCGGAAGGACCCCCGCGGCTGGCTCCTGCTTACGATGTCGTGCCTCTGACCCACTACTCGGAAATCGACGGTCACATGGCCATGGCGATCAACGACGTGTACGAGCACTCACGGATCCGCCGCCGCGACCTGATCATCGAAGCAGGCGGCTGGGGCCTGGATGCAGTCCGAGCCGAGCGAATCGTTGATGAGGCAGTGGCTGTGATCCGCTCGACCGTGCAGCAAGAGTCACCCCACGTGCGGGCAGTCCCGGGCCTACCTGACCTCATCGACGCGATCGCGGCGCGAATCGGTGCTGTCGACTAGGCAGTGGCGTCGCCCGGAGGAGCTGTGAGGCCGGCAGCACACCGTGAACAGTCTTCACGGGCCTTGAACTAGCTCGACTTCCGGCGACTGGTTATGTCGACCACCGTCGCCCGCTGGGCGTCCATCCGCTCGGCGATACTGCGCCCGTTGTCGCGGGAGGCGTGAGCGTAGGCCATCGCGGCGTTGACCGTGGAGTGGCCCATGCGGCGCTGCAGGTCGGTCAACGTGGCACCGT
>JAUPKO010000929.1 GCA_030837395.1 Actinomycetota bacterium
ATCGCCTGGGCTAGCGTTCCCAGCAGCGGGACCGCCGCCAGCACCGTGATGGGGCGCCGGGGGGGCAGTCCCACCTGCCGCAGCCGACGGGCCCACGCGATGGCGCCGACGATCGCCGCGATGGCCAGAATCCCCAGCACGAACGTCAGCAGGCGGTTGCCGAACTCGACGTACTTGTGCCACGACTCGGCTTGGGTTTGCGTGGGCACGAACGACCCCGGCGCGCATTGCGGCCAGGTGGGGCAACCCAGACCCGAGCCGGTGAGCCGCACGAGGCCGCCGGTGATCACAATGCCGGTCTGAGCCACCAGGTTGGCCCAGAACACCCGTTGCAACCACACGGGTGCGGTGCGGGTGGGAATGGTCAGGGCGGCGGAGCGATCCTCGACTACTGCCATGGCCTTGATCGTAGTTGCCGCTGCGGCGGGCCCCTCACGCGACCGTGAAGGGGGCGAGGAATCACTCCCAGCGGAAGGTGCGCGCCGCCGTGGCATAGCCGACTGCGGACCAGACGATCAGCACGGCCATAGCGGCCAGCGGCCACCCCCCGCCCAATGACATCGCCTCCCGCAGGCCACCGGCCAACGCACCCGACGGCAACAGCGACACCACAACGCCCAACGCAGGCGGATACGACGACTGTGGGATCACCACGCCGCCGCCGAGCATCAGCAACAGATAGATTCCGTTGGCGACCGCAAGGGTGGCCTCCGCCCGCAGCAGCCCGGCCAGCGTCACCCCCCAGGCGGCGAAAGCCAAGGTGCCCAGGATCACCAGGATCAGCGCCGCCAGCGGGTTGCCCGAAGGTCGCCTGCCCAGGAACCCGGCCACGAGTGCGATCAGCACGATCTGTGCCACTTCGATGACCAGCACGCTGAGGGCCCGGGCAACCACCAATTGGCCTCGCGTCAACGGGGTGGTACCCAGCAGTTTGAGGGCGCCCGAACGGCGGTCGAAGCCCGTGGCGATCGCCAGCGAGGTGAAGGCCGTGCTCATCACGGCCAGCGCGATGATGCTCGGTGCCACGACATCGATGGCGGACTGCCCGGGGTCGGTGGGGACAGCGTCGAACAGCGTCAGGCCCACCAACAGCAGCAAGGGGATGACGAGCGTGAGCAGCAACTGCTCGCCGTTGCGCAGCGTCGCCCGCACATCGGCGAGCGCCTGGGCTCTGATACGCCGCGCCTGGCTGGCCGCGCCGGGCGCCGGCGCCCACGTGCCGGCGGGGTACTCGCGCTGGATCGTCATCGCACGTGGTCCTCGTCGTCGGCCAGGTCGAGGAAGAGGTCCTCCAGCGAGCGTCGTCCCACATGGAGTTCACGCGGGGTGACTCCGTGCTGAGCGCACCAGGCCGTGACCGAGGCGATGGTCTGGGGGGTCACCCGCCCTGCGACCCGGTAGCGGCCCGGCGACGGTTCGCTGATCACGGTGTCGACCGGCACCACGCTGGTCAGCGTGCGCAGGTCCAGGTGCATCGGGCCGTTGAAGGTCAGGATGTCCTCGCTGCCGCCGACGAGGTCGTTGAGAGTGCCGCTGGCGATCGCGCGGCCGGCCTCCACGACGACGATGTGGTCCGCGAGGGTCTCGGCTTCGACCATCTGGTGGGTGGTCAGCACCACGGACACGCCATCGCGGCGCAGTGCACCGAGTAGCTCCCACATGCCCCGACGAGCAGCGGGATCCAGCCCCGTGCTCGGTTCGTCGAGGAACACCAACTCGGGCCGACCGATCAACGCGGCCGCCAACTTGACGCGTTGCTGCTCACCGCCGCTGAGTCGGCGGAAAGCGCTGCGGGAGCGCTCGGCCAGCCCCAGCCAGCCGAGCAGTTCGGCCGGGTCGCGGGGGTTGGCGTACATGGCTGCGAGGGTGCGCAGGTAGTCCGCCGGTCGTGCCATCGCCCCGATCCCGCCGTCCTGCAACATGACACCGACTCTGGGTCGCAGGCTGGCGGCGTCGCCCTGCGGGTCCAAGCCCAGCACCCGCACCGATCCGCCGGTGGCCCTGCGCAGGCCCTCGCACACCTCGATCGTGGTGGTCTTGCCCTGCCCGTTGCGGCCCACAACGGCAGTGATGGCGCCGGCCGGCGCGGTCATGGTGAGGCCGTCGACCGCCTTCACTGATCCGTAGGTGACGCGAAGGTCGACTACGGCTACGGCGGCAGCAACAGATGACACGAAGACCAGTCTAGGTGTGCCCGCCCGATGCATCCCCGGGCGGCAAACGTCAGGCAGTACGCGCCGCTCGACGCCGGTTCCACAATGACTCGATCCAGCCCAACGGGATCAATCCCAACAGCCCCCACAACGCGGCGCTGGGGGCCCAGAGGCCGACCACCGCCAGGGCGAGCATGTAGGCCGCGGTGAGGGCCGCCCAACCGGCCTGGTCTGCCTTGGGTGCCCGGCCATCCTCCACCAGACCCGGCGTTCGCCGAAGGTAGATCAACATCGCGCAGCCCAGCCAGGTGATCAGCGACAGGGTCAGCAGGTAGAGGCTGGATATCCCTGGTGCAGTGGAGCGGCCGAGGATTTCGGTGGGGAACTGCAGGAACACCACCAGCAGCAACCAGGCCCCGTTCATGGCCAGCAGTGCTGGGGTGAACGACACCAGACCGTCGAACAATCGATGGTGGCGGCGCCAGTACATGAGGGTGATGACGAAGGACAACACGAAGGCCAGCAGGCTCCCGGAGTTCTCGGACAGGACGTCCCACATGCTGTGGCCGTCCTCGGGCGGGTCAATGTCCACCAACGGCAGAACCAGTAATGTCATGGCGATCGCGACCACTGCGTCGGAGAAGTTCACCACCCGCGAGACCGACTCGGGGGTCGGATCGTTGTCCCAGAGTAAGTCCCGGCTCATCCCGACTTCCCCTTCACGTTGGCGGGCTATTTCCCCCGCGAGGGTAGTGGATGGTCCGCGAGACCGGGTCCGCAACCGGCAAACGCCGAGAGTGAGACCCCAAGGCTTGCGCCCAGCTGGAAATACGCAACAATAGTGTTGTGAAAACCACCGCTCAGGGTCCACAGGCGCCGGCACTTGCCGGGCGCCAAGGCCTGAGCGATGCCACGGCCAAGGTCGCTCGGGCCCTGCTGGAGGCCGGTGTGTTGACCGCTGGAGAGTTGGCTGAACGACTCTTCCTCACCCCGACCGCCATCCGTCGCCACCTTGAGGCTCTCATCGAGCGTGGCTATGTGGTTGTCTCCGAGGATCGCCCGTACGGCCCCACGCCGCCGCGCGGGCGGGGGCGTCCGGCCGGCTTCTACACCCTCACGGCCACCGGCCGGGACGTGTTCGAGTCCTCCTACGACGACGTTGCCGTAGCGGCGTTGCGCTTCGTGTCGGACCGATTCGGCGACGACGCAGTCATGAGTTTCGCCCGCGATCGGGCGGCCGAGTTGGTGGCTCGCTACACGGACGTGGCGCGGGGGGCCTCCGCGGCGGCGCGCGTGGAGTTGCTCGCGGCGCACCTATCCGACGACGGCTACGCTGCCAGCGCCACCGGTGGTGCCCTGGGCCTGCAGTTGTGCCAGCATCACTGCCCGGTCGCGCACGTGGCCGAGGAGTTCCCGCAGTTGTGTGAGGCCGAGCGCGAGGCCTTCGCGCAGTTGCTCGGTGTGCACGTCACCCGCCTTGCCACCATCGCCGCCGGCGATGGTGTCTGCACCGCCCTCGTGCCCGGTCACGGGCTGCCCTCCGACACCCCATCGCGCACAGTCGCGCCACCGACGAGAGGAACCTGAGTCATGACAGACATCGCTCACCCGGAACTTGAGGGGCTCGGCACCTACGAATACGGCTGGCACGACCCCGATGCCGCCGGCGCAACCGCGCAACGCGGCCTGAGTGAAGCCGTCGTGCGTGACATCTCCGCGCTCAAGAACGAGCCCGAGTGGATGCTCAACATGCGACTCAAGTCGCTCAAACTCTTCGGCCGCAAGCCCATGCCGACGTGGGGTTCGGACCTGTCGGGTATCGACTTCGACAACATCAAGTACTTCGTCCGCTCCACCGAGAAGCAGGCAACGTCGTGGGAGGAACTCCCCGACGACATCAAGAACACCTACGACCGCCTGGGCATACCCGAGGCCGAGAAGCAGCGACTGGTTGCCGGGGTGGCGGCGCAGTATGAATGCCTGGCGGGGGACACCCGGGTCTGGACTGCTGGTCGTGGATTGGTGCCGATCAAGGAGGTCGCCGCCGGGGACCGGGTCTTCGCCTTCGATGAGGAGGCCGGCACGTTCGTCGTTGCGCCGGTCAAGTCGGCGGCCCAGACCGACACGCGCCTCACCTACCACGTGCAGGTCGGCACCCGCGGGTTTCGGGCGACGGACAACCATCCGGTCCTCGCTCTGGAGGATGCGCGCAAGCCGGGTCGCCAACGAGCCCGTTACCGCCGTCGGTGGAAGACCGTTGGCGAACTCCAGCCCGGCGACTTCATTGCTGTGCCGCGCGCCTTGCCGGACTTCGGTGCCCCGATGCAGTTGGCCGGCACGTTCGGCCCGTCGGTGACCGATGCCGACCTGATGTGGCTGCTCGGCTTCTTCATCGGCGACGGCAACACTCAGAGCGCGGGTCGCACACACCGGGTGCAGTTCGCCGTCATCTCCGACGATGTCGAGGTGCGGGCAGAAATCTCCCGCATCGTGGCGGAGAAGTTCGGGCTGCGAGTGATCGACGCGGACGATGTCCGGGTGGTGATCAACTCCAAGGCGCTCGTGGAGTGGTTGCGGGACTTGGGCTTCGGCGGCACCTCGTTGACCAAGCGGATTCCGGCCTGGGTCAATGACCTGCCGCGCGAGCAGCGGCTGGCCTTTCTGGGTGGCTACGTGGATGCTGATGGCTACGTCGGGCCCGCCAGCTCGGGATCGGTCATCCTCACCAGCGGCAATGCTGAGCTCTTGTCTGAGGCGGCTGGTTTGGCCGCGGTTTCGGGGCTGCGGGCCTCCCGGCTCTATTCCTGCACGTCGCCCCACCCGTTTGACTCCGATCGCCAAGTGGAGGGTTTCCGCCTCCACATCTCTGGTGGCTTCGAGGCCCTCGATTGTCGCAACCCTCGACGA
>JAUPKO010000930.1 GCA_030837395.1 Actinomycetota bacterium
CCGAATCGGGTGCCGACGGCGAGGACCACGTCCGCCTCGTTACGGGCGAGATTGTTCAGGTCCGTGAACGCCATCGGGATGGCCACATCCGCGCGCTCGTCGATGACGTCGCGTGCGGCCCAGCTGGTGGTCACGGGTGCGACGAGGAGCTCCGACACCCGACGCAGAGCCGTCGTGGCCTCGGCGTGCAGCACGCCGCTGCCGGCATGAATGAGCGGGGACTCTGCCTCCACGAGCATCTGGGCCACCTGCTGCACCGTCGCGGGCGAGGCGGCCATCGGCTCGGTGCGTCGATAGCGATCCGGTGCCACGTCGGGGAACGCCGGTTCGTCGAACAACCCGTTGACCACGTCCTCGGGCACGCACAGGTGCACGACACCGGGCCGACCGTCCCAGCACCGGCGCAGGGCCTTGTGGAACAGTTCCGGAATCCGCTCGAACGAGGGGACTGCCTCGCTCCACTTGGCCATCGGGCGAATCACCGCTGGCTGGTCGAAGTACTGGTAGGTGCCGCCGCGATCCGGGTTGACGATTTGGTGCCTGCGCCAACTCGTGATGAGCAGCACCCGGTTGCCCTCACCGTTCTCAACCGCCACGCCCGGCAGCGCGTTTGCCACCCCCGGACCGTTGCTGGCGATGGCCACCCCGAGCCGCCCGGTGAGCCTCGCATAGGCCCCCGCCATGTGCAGAGCCGTCGTCTCATGCCGAGGGGTGACAAGCCGAATGCCGTGGTCGCGCAAGTGGGAGTACAAGCCGAAGTAGGTCCCGTCGATGATGCCGAACACCACCTCCACACCCTCTGCGGCCAGCATGCGGGCGAGTCGTTCGCCTCCGGTGGTCTGATTCATCGTGTGGTTCCTCCTTGGGTGAGCCTGCGGTAACGGTCAACGAGGCCGGCGGCCAGCGGGGCGTCGTCGAAGGCACCCGAGGCGATGCGTCCAGCCACGGTCTTCAGCACGATCTTGTCCACCAGCACTGGAGCATGCCGGGCCAGGAAAAACTCGACTCGTCCGCGCGGGGACGTCGGCATATCGCGGCGCGCAGGTGTGGCGGTGCAGGCTTCGACAACGGTGGCGACAACGCCCTCGAGGGGCTCGAACCGGCTTACCCCCTCCAGGCTGAGGCCGGCCTCGGCGGTCGTGGCATGGATCGGGCTGCGCACCATGCTGGGGTAGACGGTCGTCACGGTGACCAGCGGTGCCAGCTCCAGCCGGAGCGCATCGGCGTAGGCCACCACCGATCGTTTGGACACGCCATAGGCGGCCGCAAGCGGCAGAGGCATGACGGCCATGCGCGAGGCGACCACCACGACTCGTCCCCGCGACTCCACCAGCGCTGGGACTGCGGCGGCACTGACGCGCCAGGTACCCAGCAGGTTCACGTCCAACTGCTGGCGCACCACGTCATCGGGTGGCAGCGCGGCCGGCGCCGGACCGCCAATCCCAGCGTTGTTCACCAAGATGTCCAGCCCCCCGAGCAACTCGACTGCGGCCGGCATCGCCTCCTCGACCGAAGCCTGCGATGTAATGTCGCACGCGAGCACAGGCCGGGCAGGGTCGTCGTCCGGTCGCAGGTCCAACCCGACCACTCGTGCACCCTTGCCTTGCAGCGCCTCGGTAATGGCCCGCCCGAAGGTGCCCGTCGCGCCGGTCACCAACACGCGAGCCCCGGTCAGGTCTTGACGGCCCACGATAGAACTCCTCACACGTCCGAAGCGTCGGGCCTTGGCCCCGGCATACGTACCGTAGCGATCCGGGCGCAGCGATTCGCGTCGGGAGCGCCTGCGTTGCCGAGCCGAATGGGTCCGGGTTCCACTACCTTCGGGGGCACCTTCGGAACATCCGCGCAATGTGGGGAGACTCATGGCTGGCGACGCAGTACCGGCAAACCGCGGCGGTGATGTGCCCGCCCTGTCCGGCTACGACCCGGAATCCCCCTTGCCCCGCGCGGGTCTGGGCCGCTTTGCGTTCGGTTCGTTCGGCATGGGCATCTACGTCACAGTGCCGGGCCTGCTGCTGCTGTATTACCTCACGAACGTGCTCGACGTTGACGCCTGGTTGGCCGGCCTCGTGCTGCTGCTACCCAAGTTCGTGGACGTCGTGGTCCACCCCTTCATCGGCAGCCTCTCCGATGTTGGGCGCGCCAGGCACGGTGACCGTGTTCGGATGCTGCTCATCGGCACGGCCACCCTGCCGTTCGCCTTCATACTGCTGTTCGCCGCGCCCAAGGGACTGCTGGGTGGGTCGGCTGCCCTCTTCGTCGCGGTCCTGTTCACCCTGGCGAACACCATGTTCGCGGCCTACCAAGTGCCCTACCTGTCCCTGCCCTCGGATCTTGCAACCGGCTACAACCAACGAACCCGCCTCATGAGTTGGCGGATGGTCGTGCTGACCTTCGGGATCCTCATCGGCGGTGCGCTGGCGCCCCTGCTGGCCCCGCAGGAGACCGCCGGACGCGGTCAATACCTCAGCATGGCCGTGGTGCTCGGGGTGATCATGCTGGTCACGATGCTGGTGGGCGTCAGCGGTGTCCGGCTGCTGCTGCGAACGGTCCCGCAGAGTCCCAGCGGCGGCACCCACACCTCCGGCGGCGTCATCGGACGGTTCAAGGTGGCGTGGTCCAACAAGCCGTTCTTCTGGTTGATGTGCTCGTACCTGTTCATGTCCACCACTACGCACCTGCTCCTGGCCGGGACTCCCTTCTACACCGAATACGTGATGGACAACCCCAAGCTGACCACGGTGCTGTTCGCGGCATTCGTCGCCCCGGCAATCGTGGCGACACCGATCTGGGCGAAGATTTCCCGATCACGGGGCAAGCAGCCCTGCCTTCTCGTAGCGCAGTCGTTCTGCGTGATCGGATCGCTGCTTCTCCTGCTCGGCCGCCCCGGTGGTCTGGTGCTGGTCCTGCCGAGCATGCTCCTGCTCGGTGTGGCCTTCGCAGGGATGCAGTTGTTCCCGTTCTCGATGCTCCCGGACACAGTGAAGGCCGGGGGCGAGGACGCCCAGCGCAACGCAGGCGCTTTCACCGGGCTGTGGACGGCGACGGAGGCAACCGGTGCAGCCCTTGGCCCCTACCTTTACGCCGCCACCCTGGCTATCGGCGGCTTCGTCTCATCCCAGGCGGACGAGACCGTCACCCAGAGCAGCACCGCGATCACCGCAGTCAGGCTTGGCTTCGGCCTCGTCCCGGCCTTGGTGATGATCGTGGCCATCTTCTTGCAGACGCGCTACCGCCTCGACGATGCTGCGCGCCACGCGGTCGATTCACCCGTTGACGACAGCCGCGTCGCCACGTCGTGACCGAGCCTGTTACCTTCCGTGCAGTCGGCCATCACACGTCGGGGCTGCGCAGGAGCGGGACGTCGAGCAACTGCTGGAGTTCGTCGAAGGTCACCCCGAATGTTGCCAGCACCTGCACACCCTCCGGGGTGATCGCGAAGGTTGCGACTTCGGTGTAGACGCGGTCGACGCAGCCGACCCCGGTGAGCGGGTAGGTGCAGTTGGGCACCAGTTTGGGGCTGCCATCTTTGGCCAGAAGGGTCATCATCACGAACACCCGCTTTGCACCGGTGGCCAGATCCATGGCACCGCCGACTGCGGGGATCGCCTCGGGTGCACCGGTGTGCCAGTTGGCGAGATCGCCGGTGGCCGACACCTGGAAGGCGCCCATGACACAAACGTCGAGGTGGCCACCGCGCATCATCGCGAATGAGTCTGCGTGGTGGAAGTAACTGCAGCCGGGTAGCTCGGTCACTGGGATCTTGCCGGCGTTGGTCAGATCAGGGTCCACCTCATCGCCCACCGCGGCAGGGCCCATGTTGAGCATGCCGTTCTCGGTGTGCAGGACGATACCCGAGTCCGGATCGAGGTAGTCGGCCACGAGCGTGGGCTGGCCGATGCCCAGATTGACGTAGGAGCCGGCCGGGATGTCGCGGGCGATGGTGGCGGCCATCTCGTGCTTGCTCAGGCTCATGCGGGTCCTCCTACGGCGACGACGCGATTGACGAAGATCGAGGGCGTGACGATGGCCTCCGGGTCCAGGGCGCCGGCCTCGACGACGCGGTGGACCTGCACGATCGTCGTGCGCGCCGCCGTGGCCATGACCGGCCCGAAGTTGCGCGCGGTCTTGCGGTAGACGACGTTGCCCATCTGATCGGCCAGGTGTGCACCCACGAGGGCGACATCACCGTGAAGGGCGTGTTCCAGTACGTAGCTACGGCCGTCGATCTCGCGCGTCTCTTTGCCCTCGGCCAGCAGCGTGCCCACGCCGGTGGGGCTGTAGAACGCGGGGATACCTGCGCCGGCGGCCCGCAATCGCTCGGCCAAGGTGCCCTGCGGCACGACTTCCAGTTCGATGTTCCCCGAGCGGTACAGCCCGTCGAACACCCAGGAATCGTGCTGCCGGGGGAACGAGCAGATCATCTTGCGCACGCGGCGCTTGGCCAGCAGCGCGGCCAGACCCGTGTCGCCGTTGCCGGCGTTGTTGGAGACCACCGTCAGGTCGGTCGCGCCCTGGTCGATGAGCGCGTCGATGAGTTCGACCGGCATGCCTGCCATGCCGAAGCCGCTGACGAGAACCGTCGAACCATCCTCAATGCCAGCCACCGCCTCGGCCGCCGAATCGCAGATCGCGATCATGATGCGTTCTCCAGCACGATCGCCAAGCCCTGACCCACGCCGATGCAGATGGCAGCGACCCCCCAACGGTCGCCAGACTCCCGCAACCGTTTGGCCAACGTGCCCAGGATTCGCCCACCAGAGGCGCCTAGCGGATGGCCGATGGCGATCGCCCCACCCTTGGCGTTGACGATCTCCGGGTCAACCCCCCAGGCATCGATGCACGCCAGCGACTGCACGGCGAAGGCTTCGTTGAGTTCCACGGCCGCGACGTCGCCCCAGCCGATCCCTGCCCGGCCCAGTGCCTTGTTCGCCGCTTCAACAGGTGCGAACCCGAAGTCCTGCGGGTCCAGGGCGTGCGTGCCGCGGCCGGCGATGCGGGCCAGCGGGGCGCCACCGAGTGAGTGGGCAGCAGCCTCGTTGCCGAGCACGAGGGCCGAGGCGCCGTCGTTCAGCGGCGAGGCGTTGGCCGCGGTGATCGTGCCGTTCGGGCGGAACACCGGCTTCAACCCGGCGAGCTTGTCCGCGGTGGACCCCGGGCGGATCCCTTCGTCGCGCGGCAGGTCGACGCCGGGCACCGGCACCACCAGGTCGTCATAGAAGCCCTCCGTCCAGGCCCGGTCCGCGCGCAGGTGCGACTGCACGGCGAAGGCATCCTGACGTTCCCGTGAGATGCCCGTCCGGTCCGCGAGTTGTTCATTCGCCTCGCCCAGGGATACCGTCCACTCGGCCGGCATGTGCTCGTTGACGAGTCGCCAGCCGAGGGTGGTGGACACTGCTGTGACGTTTCCGGCGGGAAAGCCGCGGGACGGCTTGGGCAACACCCAGGGAGCCCGCGTCATAGACTCCACTCCCCCGGCGAGCACGATGTCGGCGTCGCCGGTCTCGATCGTGCGCGAACCGATCATGACCGCGTCCAGGGACGATCCGCACAGCCGGTTGACCGTGGTGGCGGGCACCGAGGTGGGCAGGCCAGCGAGCAGGGCAGCCATCCGACCGACGTTGCGGTTGTCCTCCCCAGCCTGGTTTGCGCAACCCCAGACCACGTCGTCGATGCGACTGGGGTCCAGGCCGTTGACCTGGCCCAGGGCGCCGGTCAGGGCGATGGCAGCCAAGTCGTCGGGTCGAACGTTGGCCAGGGCTCCACCGAAGCGTCCGAACGGTGTGCGGGTGGCGGCATAGAGAAACGATTCCGTCATGCTCGTCAGGTTAGGTCCAGAGATTCATTACGTCCAATACTGATATGCGATTGTCCCATAGGATCAGCTTATGAATCTGGCGGCGCTGACTACCTTCGTCACAGTCGCCGAACTGTCCAGCTTCAGCCGGGCCGCGGACCTGCTGCACTTGGCACAGCCGGCGGTGTCGCAGCAGATCGGAAGAGCA
>JAUPKO010000931.1 GCA_030837395.1 Actinomycetota bacterium
CCTCTCGGAACGACTGGACCAGCTCCGCGAAGGAGAGCAGTGACCATGGGCATCTCAGACGTCACGCAGAAGATGATCGGCGACAAGAAGAAGTGGCGGGAGTTCAAGGCGCGCTCTCACGCGCTGCCCGAGAACTACCGCACGGCGGTGGACGGGTTCACGCGGTACCTCATGTACTTCGGGGCCGCGGACGGTGACACCGCCACCTCGATCCTGGAGGACCTGATCGACGTGTTCGAACGGGCCGCCGCCGACGGCACGCCCATCCGCGACATCGTCGGCGACGACCCCGTCGAGTTCGCCGATGCGCTCATCGCCAACTACGAGAAGGGCGGATACATCGCCAAGGAGCGCAGCCGCCTCAACGAGGCTGTCACGCGCGCCGAGGCCATGACGCCCCGAACGTGACGAGCGCTGGCAGGCATCCGCGCCGTACGGCGAATCACGCGGGCCGTCGCAGCCACCACGACGGCGCCCCGCCCGGGATGTCGAACGGCACGGCGTCGGTGAAGCCCCGACCCGCGTAGAAGGCCTTGTTCCCCGGGGTCGACGTCTCGAGCCAGCAGTCCCACCCCGCCGCGTCCGCCGCCTCGAGTCCTGGGCGCAGCACCGCGGTCGCGAGGCCCCGGCCGTGCAGGTCGGGATGGGTGGCCAGCACGCCGAGGTACCAGTACGGCTGAGGGGGAGCCACCGCCGTGACGGCCGCGTCGTACGCCTCGAGCCGCGACCAGATGTCTTCGCCCACCTCGGCCCGGAAGGCGGCCCAGCGTGCCGCGTGGTCGTCGTCCACCGCAACGTCGAGTGACTTCCGGTCCCACATCGCGACCGCTCCGCAGTCGTCGGTGACCCACGCCGTCCGGCGGCTGATCCGGGCGACGAGCAGCGTGCGGGCGAACGCCGACATCGCGCTCGGGTTGTCCCTGCCGATGATGAACGACCACGCCGGATCTGTGGCGAAGGCCTCCGCGACCATCCGCGCCACGGCATCGACGTCGGCGGGCGTCGCGAGTCGCACGGCAGGGTGGGCCGGATCCATCGTTGAAGCGTAGGGCCAGTGCAGGGGTTCTTCGTCGCGCTGTTCCGAGGCGCCCTGGCGGTGCGGGTGTTCGACATGACCATGATCGGGAGCGCCTTCTGCGGCTAGCATGCTGGGATCCGGCGGGGCCGGCCGTCGGACCGCCAAGGAGCAGTCGTGAACATTTCCCAGCATCGCCGCGCGATGTCAGCGGGCGTCCTTGGTGGGGCCCTGCTCCTCGGCCTCCTCGTCGGAGCACCCACCGTCTCGGCCCGGCCGCTGGCCACGCCGCCGCCGAGCCCGTCGATGGGCCCGGCCGACCCTGAGTACGCGGATGCGATCGCGCTGGGCCAGAAGGAGCTGCAGGCGATCATCGCCAAGCTCGGCGCCTCGATGGCCTCCATCGCCCTCGTCTCGCCGGACAGCATCCTTTGGAGCCAGGCGATGGGCACGGTCTCGGGCCCCGGCACGACCGCCACGCTGACCACCACGGCCAGTGTCGGCTCCGTGAGCAAGAACTTCGCGGCGATCTCGGTGATGCAGCTCGTCGACGCGGGCAAGGTGAAGCTGGATGCCCCAGTCACCCGCTACATCCCCGACTTCACGATGGCCTCGCCCGCGTACCGCACGATCACCGTGCGGATGCTGCTCGATCACACCGCCGGCTTCGCGGGCACGAACATGGTCAACTCCGTCACCCTGACGCCCTGGCCCGGATACTCCGACGCGACGCTGGCCTTCCTCAAGACGCAGCGACTGAAGGCGAAGCCCGGGGCCGTCGCGTCCTACTGCAACGACTGCTACACCGTCGCCGGGATTCTCGTCGAGCGCGTCTCCGGCAAGTCCTACCCGCAGTACGTGCAGGACGCGGTCTTCACGCCGCTCGGCATGACCAACAGCGCCTTCGCTGTGCGGCCTTTCGCGGACGGGCAGGTCGCTCGGCTGACGATGAAGAACGGCAGCACGCTTCCCGTCGACTACGACAACTTCTACGCGGCGGGTGGCGTCTACTCGACCCCCACCGACATGGGCGCCCTCGCGCAGATGTACCTGAACGACGGCGTGTTCAACGGCACGCGGATCCTGTCGAAGCGCGCGATCGCGGAGATGGGCACGTGGCAGGTCGCCGACACCCTCAACCCCATCCCCGACGCGCGCAACGCGGTGAAGTTCGGCCTCGGCTGGGACACCGTCGAGGTGCTCGCGCTCGAGGCGGCAGGAGTGACTGCGTGGCAGAAGGGCGGCGACTCTGCCACCTCGCATGCGGCGTTCATCGTGGCGCCGTCCGCCGAGTTGGCCGTCATCGTGCAGGCCGTCTCACTGCCGCCCGTGACCTCGGGGGTGCTGCAGGACATCGGACAGACGGTGCTGCTGCAGGCCCTGGTCGACAGCGGCCAGATCGCCAAGCTCCCGCCCGTCGTCGTCAGTGTGCCGCCCGAGGTGACTCCCACCGCGGCCCAGGTGTCGGCCATGCTCGGCCAGTACCCCCAGGCGGCCTTCCGCTACAAGGTCGTGCAGGGCCCGGGCACGAGCCTTCAGGTGGCGAAGCTCACCGCCGCGGGCTGGACCACCCAGAAGCCGCAGTTCACGCTGCGCACGGACGGGCTGTGGTGGAGCACCGGCAAGGTGCCGACCGCGATCAGCGTCTACCCCGGTCGTGGCAGGAACTACCTCGTCCTCACCTCGCCGGGCGGCTACGGCCAGTTCCTCGCCGACGTCTACCTCGGCGAGGAGGTGAGCCCCGCAAAGCCGCTCTCGCGCGTGTGGCAGGCGCGGCTGGGCGAGCAGTGGGTGCCGGTCAACCAGGCAGCGGTGTCGTGGCTGTGGTTCGAGAACCCGGTGCGCACGTTCAAGGCGATCCCGGGCCTGCCCGGCTACGCGATCGCCGCCGGGGTGGTGTCGAACATCCCGGTGAGCACCAGCGCCAGCAACCGCGTCGGAGCCATGTTCCTGCGGGTGCCGGGCGAGTCCGCCGGCGTCGACATCTACGAGACCACGGCCGTGATGCGCGACGGCCACGAGTGGATGTGGTTCGGCAACGAGCTCACCCGCCCGGTCGCGACGATCCCGCCGCTCAGCTCGACGCCGTCGATCGTCACCATCGGCTCGGAGGGCTACACCGAGTGGCGCAGCGTGCCGGCCGGCACGCTCGTGGTCACCGGCGACGTCGCCTGGCGGGTGTTCGACAGCACGTTCAAGCCCCTCACCGCCGGCGTCGGGGCGTCGAGCACGATCAGCGTGCCGAGCGGTGGCTTCGTCGCTTTCTTCGGCGGTCCGGGCTCCGCGGTCACGGCAGCGGTGTCGTAGGGGAACCGGGCGGAAACGGTGACGACCTTCGGGGGATACTCACGCCATGGATTCGTCGGGAGCATCGACGCGGGGTGATGCAGCCGCTTCCCAGCAGGGCATCCTCGCTGCCATTGCGCGGGCGCGCGTGGCCGACAAGCGCATGCAGCTCGCGGAGTCGCTGGGCGACG
>JAUPKO010000932.1 GCA_030837395.1 Actinomycetota bacterium
AGGGGTGGTCACGAGACTCCATCCGGGAACTGCGATTGAGAGATCACAGGTGATGATTCCACGGTCGGGGGAGGTGGGTCGCGTGATCGTTTCCGCGCGCATTCCATGCGCCTGGCGGGGCGATCGGTCCGGGCGACGGGGCCTCTGGACAGTCACATTCGCAAGGCCACGGAATCGTCGGACGCTTCTTGCACGACCGCTGACTATGTCTCCCTCGATGACGTGCCCCAGGCCGACGAGCGGGTGATTCGCGCCCACGCGGCGGAACTGATTGCCATGGCTGACAGCCTGGGCTGTCGGACGTGCGCTATGCCTCCGAGAACCGCCTCGTGGTCACTGCTACCGACCATTTCGAACGATTGGGTCCCTTCACGTTTGCGGAGGAAGCCAGCTACCTGCTGGGGTATCGCATTCGTGTCTACTCCGACGGGGTGCTGAAGAATCCGGGTGTTAGTCCGGACCTCGTGGCCGCGACGCCACTGTAGGGGGTTCAGCGGTGGGGCGGGAGTTGTCACGACACGAGCTACTCGTGGAGGCGGCGTCGGCTGCGGAGGCCTTGCGCGCCGTCTCGTCGTTCGGGGATCGGCGTCGTTATGACGACGACAGAGTGTTTCGCTACGCAGCCGCGTTTGCCTGGCCCAGGTTCACCGAGCCGCTGTGCCGCCTCATCACCGGGCGTCTGGTCGGTGATGACGCCCGGCGCACATGGGCCGGCATGTGCGACATCCGAAACATGCTCGCCCACGAGCGAGATCAGGACATCGACTTCGCAATGTTGTGGGCGCTGCTGGGTGAGCGTCTGCCTCGCACCGAAGCGCAACTTGACTGGTTGATGGTTGATGGCTGACGCCGACATCGAGTGTGGACTCGGCGCCGGAAATCGGCCTGGAAACCACACTCGATGAGGTCCGCCTTTCGGAGGTAGGCCGGCGCCGATGGCCCGGGATTTGAGGGTCAACTCGCCGATTGCCGGACTGTTGACTGAGCAGGATCGACTTCGTGTCCTTGAGTCATTTCGTGAGGAGGAGCGTGATTCTTGACGGCATGATCGGGGAACAACCTCAGTTCCATCAGACCTTCGCCTACTACGGCCAGGGCGTGTCGATCGGGACGGCCGTCCTCGGACCCAGGTGGCAGAGTCGACTGGTGCGTTTCGACGATTCGGCGTCGGCGCCCGCCCAGGCACGTTGCCTGGATCCTCATGGCCCCGTCTTGGCCAAGTTGGCGGCCTCGACCGGCTCGGTGATGGTCGAGGCGGGTCGCGTGATCGCTTCCACGGGCATTTCGTCCACCCGGTGGGGCGATCGGGCGGGGAGATGCGCCCTGTGGACAGCCACCGGCGCGAGGCCGCGAAATCGTCGTAATCTACGTGTATGACCGTTGAGTATGTCGAATTCGACGACCTGCCCGTCGCCGATGAGCAGGTGATTCGCGCGCACGCGGTCGAGTTGATCGCGATGGCGGAGGTTCATGGCCTGACGAATCTGCGATATGCCTCGCGCAACCGACTTGTGGCGTCTTTGACGGAGAGAGTTGAGCCGCTGGGAGAGTTCCGCTTCTCGGAACGTGCCAGTTTCCTGTTGGGGTATCGCATTCGGACATTCACCGATGACATGTTCAGCCGACCGGGAGTCAGTCCGGACCTTATTGCTGCGACGCCGATGTAGGAGGGTGGCCATGGGTCGGGAGTTCAGTCGGCCTGAACTGCTGGTGGAGGCATCGGCGGCCGCCACCAAACTCGATGAGTTCGGATCGCGCGGGGACCGGCGGCGATTCAGTGACGATGAGGTGTTCCAGTACGCGATCGCTTTCGCGTGGCTCAGACTGGCTGAGCCCTGATGCCGGCTGATGACTCGCCGCTTGGTTGATGATCAGGTCCGACGGGAGTGGCAAGGCATGTGCGAGGTGAGGAACGTCCTGGCCCATGAGCGGGACCAGGACATCAACTACCCGCGTCTTTGGCAGGGTATTCATACCACCCTCGGCGGGACACAGACGACGCTTGATCGACTGGTGGCGGGCTGAGTGTGTTCGATGCGGCCCCGGGCCTCCTTTACCCACAGGTGGGGGTCCAGGTCATTACGACGGGGCCCGTGTGTGAACCCCTGGATGTGGAGGGCGGTGCGATGCCGAGCATCTTCGTGAATTGGAACCCGAGGCTGAACAGTTGGGTCGAGGCGCCGACCTTCGCCTGGACTGTCGAGCAGGCGCGTCGGGCGAGACGAGTGAATCCGCCTCGTGGGACCCGAAGAGGCCCGGTACGGCCACCTACATCCCGATCCGAATGGAGTCGATGGTGCCCATCGAGCACGAGTTGTCGGTGTCGGAGGTGGCCCGAATCCTGCCGGGCGCGGTATGGCCGCGGATCCCGTCTGGGGTGCCGATCCCGGATGCCATCGCAGCCCAGATCGCTTTGTCGTGGGCGCACCACTGGGAGTTGGTCCTGCACCGGTCGTGCCCGTTCTGCGGCGGAACTGACATCGCCGTGGAGCCTGCGCCGCCGCTCGCGGACGTCGCCCACCGCTGCGTCACATGCGGCTACCTGTGGGGGGCTCACCCGGCCGAGCCCATCGTTAGCGGACCCGGCGATCTCCCTGCCCTGTTGGAGTGCAACATCCAGGACATTGAGGTCTGCATCCGCCAACTGCGTGACGAGCCCGACCTGCGCGTCATTCGTAATGATGACCGGCAACTTGCCCTCGACACCGCCGAGGGTGAGGTTGTCTTCGACTACCCGTTCCTGGGAGGGCCGTTCCGCAATCTGGTCTACTGCGACTGGCTGTCGTGGCACGGCGACGCCGGGGACATCTCCGAATCTCACCCGTGAAGTCAGGCTCCGACAACAGTCTGGTGGTCAGCCCGGACCTCGTCGCAGCGACACCGTTGTAGGGACGCGGCTATGGGGCGGGAATACACACGGCAAGAGTTGTTGGTCGAAGCGGCCGCGGCGGCCAAGTTGCTCGAGGTTGGCGGACGTGGGGACCTGCGCCGATACAGCGATGACGAGGTGTTTCAGTACGCGGTGGCCTACCGTTGGCTGCGCCTTGCCGAGCCGACGTGTCAACTCGTGACCCGGAGGCTCGTAGGGGGTGATGCCCAAGCCGATCGGTTGCTGGCCTTGAACTGACGCGCAGGCGAGGCCGCAATCTGCGTGGCACCTGTTCCGAGACGCGGAGACAATAGTGGCCCGGCGACGTCCGTAACCGCGCCACTCGGAACGCGCCGATGTGTTGGGGCAGATGGTTGCTGCGAATGCGCGACTTGACAAGGGCGCGACGAGACCGACGCGGAGTGCCCTCCACGAGCCCGTGGTCGTGGTCTCTCTCGAGGACTATGAATCCCTCAAGGAGACCGCCTACCTAATGCGTTCGCCGGCCAACGCCCGCCGCCTGCTCAGTGCGATGGAGCGGTTGGAAGCCGGCCGCGGCGTGGCCCATGACCTGGTCGTGACCGACTGACGTGCTGCTGGTCTGGGACGAGAACGCCTGGGAGGACTACCTGTGGTGGCAGGCCCAGGACCGCAGGGTCCTCAAACGCATCAACGCACTTCTGGCTGACATCGGGCGCAACGGCAACGACGGAATCGGCAAGCCTGAGGCGCTCAAGTACGATTTCGCCGGGTACTGGTCGCGACGCATCACCGATGAACACCGCCTCGTGCACAAGATCGCCGGAGACGAATTGCGCATCGCCGCATGCCGCTACCACTACGGGTAGCCCCGGGTGGACGACCGAGTCGGCGCGCAACCCGCACGGGAGCGGGCCAACGCATGGCCCCGGCCATGTATCGCGTGGGTCGGTCGACGTGGGTGAGGAACGCTTTGCAACTTGGGCCCAGGTAGCACAGGCCGGGGGCCGCCCACATCGCTACCCGGTGTGGCATGTCCCTTGCCTGCTGTCCCTGCTCAATGCCGTCGGCTTCGGGGAGGCGAGCGTGTTCGGCGGGCCCTGCCGTACGTCCACTGCCGAGCGGCCGTCGTTCATGTCCTTCGCCCCTGGCGCCGCGCACGCGCCGCACCACTTACCGCTGGAGTGGGCCGATGCCTACCGCTGCGCCTTCGACGACCCCTCGGCCCGCGACCGGCCGACGCCAAATCTTCTACAGCGGCATGGGCCGCCTGACCGAGGCGTCCGTGCTCAACATCACGAACACCTCCCACGCGGTCGCCGCCGACATCGACGTGCGCGAAGGTGGCGCAGTCACGCTCTCCGTCGACGGCGAGCAGGTGGGCGAAGGTCGCCTGGAGCGCACGGTGCCCCTTGTATTCTCCGTGGACGAGACGTGCGACGTTGATGCGAGGTGGTGTGGAGCCAGCGGTCGCGCGGCGGGCAACAAGACACCGGCGCACCGCGGGCACTCGTGCAAGCGCTCGGCGTAATCCGCGCTCCGGCACACGGGCGGACCGGGCCATTCGGTGGCAGCATGGCGGCATGGCTCATGTCAACTTCGACGGCCTGAACCTGTGGATCACGCTGACCAAGCAGGAACGCCGCGCTGTCCACATGCCGGAGTTCGTGGTGGCGCGTGCGAACCTCGCGGACGTGGAGTACGTCACCGACATGTGGTCGCATGTGCGTAAGGACTTCGGTGTGCGCGGTATCGGGTACCGACGGGTGCTGCTGTGGGGATCCGCCTACGACGACTTCGGCCGGGACTTCTGCATCCTCGACGATTCCGAGCGCGGTCTGATCATCTCCTTGCGCCAGCACAGCCACGCCCGGGTGATGCTGTCGCTGGCTCCGACGGAAGCGTGGCCGCTGTATGCCCGGCTGCGCGAAGTGATCGACGAAGACGCCCGGCGCCGGGATATCCGGGCATCTGGCCGATGAGCCGGCGGGTTCAGGTATCCCGTGCACCTGGTGCCGTTGGTGTCCCGGGGCCAGCAGCGCCCCGCTGGGCTCGTGGTGGGATTCGGTTTGCCACCTATGGGAAAGCGCAGCCTTGAGCGACGGAATCGCCGCCCAGTTCCCGCAGGCCTGCTGATGACGTCGCCCACGACGAACTGCCCTGGACTGGAGAGCACCGCATCGTCTGACCGGCACGTGTGAGGCGCGTGCCGCGCGGTCCGGCGGACAGACCGGCCATGCGCCGTCACGACCTGCGGCAGAAGTCCGCGAACGCCTCGGCCGACAGCGGCTTGGTGAAGTAGTAGCCCTGGGCCAGTTCGCAGCCGAGCCGGCCCAGCAGCTCAAAGTCCGCTGCGTCCTCGACTCCCTCGGCCACCATCGTGGCCCCCATCGCGCTGGCCAGGTCATGCGTGGCGCTCACGGCGGCCTCGCGTTTGGCGGTGTCGGACGTGCGCAGGAATCGACCGTCGAGTTTGATCTCGTCGACGGGGGTATCCATCAATTGCGCGAGGGAGCTGTAGTCCACCCCGAAGTCATCGATGGCAATCCTGACCCCAAGGTCGCGCAGGGCCGCCACCGTGCGAAGACCGCGTTCGGGGTCGGCGCCAATGGCGGTCTCGGTGATCTCAAGCACGAGTCGATGCGCCGGCAAGCCATGGGCCGCGAGGACGTCGGTCACCATGCTCGGCAGGTTCTCGTCCATGAGGTCGATGCCGGAGATGTTGACGCTCATCCACAGGTCCAGCCCGGAGTCGAGCCAGTCCCGCAACACGACGCACGACTGCCTGAGCACGGACTGCGTCACCCGACCGATGAGCCCGGCCTGCTCGGCGGCGCCGATGAACTGGTCGGGGAGGAGCAGGCCACGGGTGGGATGGTGCCAGCGCACGAGCGCCTCGGCACCTGTCACTCGTCGATCCCGTACCCGCACCAACGGCTGGAATACCATCACGAGTTCGTCCTGCTTGAGCCCACTGTGCAGTTCCGCCATGAGTCCCAAGGTGCTGTCGTCTGCCGGATCATCGGTCGGATCGAACTCCACGATGCCCTGACCTCGGTGACGCGCCTGCGTCAACGCGACATCGGCCGCGCGGAGGCAGGACTCCAGGTTCGTCATCCGGGCAGTGGGCCGGGCGACGCCCACGCAGGTGATGACCCGAAAAGACAGTCGCGATAGTTGCACGGGCGCATCCAAGGCCGCCACGGCAGCCTGGGCCACGTCGTCGACTTGGGCGCTGGACGTGACGAGGTCGGCAAATTCCGACCCCTCGAGTCGGGCCAGGGGGAAGGGTGCCACGACGGGCTGGAGCCGCTGTGCGATCGCCCGCAGCAGTTCGTCGCCGGCCTCGCGGCCCAGACTGTCGACAACCTCACGAACCCTGGACACGCCGATCAGCACGAGCCCGCCAGGTGGGACGCTGCCGTTCGGCTCCACGTCCTGGCCGACGGTCGTGAGCCAATGGGCGGCAAGTTCGGAGAAGCCCCGCCGGTTCATTAGCCCTGTGAGGTAGTCCTGTCGTGCTTGCTCGTAGCCTTCACCCGCACGGCGGAGGTCGGCCATGGTGAGGATCAACCGGACTGATGCCAGCGCGAGTGCGCCGAGTGCCAGAGCGCTCACGAGCAGGGGACCGGAGGCGATGAGAGTCCAAGCGAGCAGGCCCACTGCCACCAAGGAGACGGCGGCCGGGGTGAACACCGTCCAACGACGGGAGAGTCGGGGACGGTAGTTGTAGGGGTTCGGCAATAGTGCGGCCGTGATGATCGCAGCGTTGCTGATGGCCCACGTGAGTTCCAGCGGTGTGCCCCCGACGTACGTGTCTGCGGTGACCTGGCTGTAGTAGATGAAGTCGCCGACGCCCGCCGCGACGATCGAAATCACGATGACCCAGGTTGCCGGGGTGGGGCGGAAGTGTAGCGGTGCCAGGCCGGCGAGGACGATCATGAGGAACACGACGTCGAGGACCGGATACAGCAGTGCTGGACTCTCCATGCCGGCGACGCGCGGATCGACCGGATCCTTGGACAGGTAGAACAGCAGGAAGACAGCCGAGGCGGTCAGGCCCAGCATGAGGCCATCGATGCGTGCGGCCGGGCTGACGGTGCGCCCGCGCTGGGACAGGATGACGAGCCCGCCTCCCAAGAACAGGTACGCGGTCAAGTACACGAAGTCGCTGACCACCAGTGCCCCGCCGCCGCTGCTATCCACATACATGAAGATCAGGTCTGCGCCGAGATTGAGCGCGAGGTAGGCGGCGAACAGGTACCATCCCAACCCGACCGTGGCCGACACCCGGCCACGCCCGATCACGATGGCAATGCCCATGAGCATCCAGGCGGAGTACACCACGCCGTCCCAGAGGACGTCCGCCCCATCTGCTGGCCGCTGCACCAGCACGAGGGAGGCACTGTAGGCGAGGAAGAGAACGGCCGTTCCGGCCGCGAGCAGACGCACGTGGGTGGGTTGGGCCGGGTCGCCGCGTTCGGCGAGTGACCCGCGACCCGCCGCCGTCATCTGACCTCCCCCATGTGTGCTCGCGACTGCCTCGGGTCCAGACACTCCGGCCCATGTTAGCCGGGCCACCGGCCGCCGGGCGTGCCGTCAGGCCGTCAGGGTCGCCACGCCAGGTTCAGGGTGCCAATGGCGTCGCGTTGGCTTGGTCGGCCGGTGCTGGATGGTGAAGCCGTCACCGGCGTCGGCCTGTCCGAGATGTACCACCGATTCTTCGCCCTGCAGGTGCGGGCCGCCGCTGAACTGCTGGCAGAGGCCCAGTCGGCCGACATGGAACTGGACCGGGCGCGGCTCCTTGACGCGTGGGACGTGCATGTCACCCCGCAGCGCCTCACCAGCTTCTATGCCGCCGAATCCGAACTGGTCGACGTTGACTGACGCTTCTACCCCAAGCCGGGCAGGTACTTCGCTGTACTCTCGGCGGATCGCCCCCGTCCTCCAAGGCGACATCTTTCGTGGTGGATTCGGGGCGTGGTGGCGTCACCCGGCTGCGGTCCGGTCGAGTCGGTCACACAGTGTGGGTGCCGCGGTGGAGCGGCGGGGGTCCACAGAACTACTACGCCGACCTGCGACTCACGGCGTCCTTGGACGCGGTGTTCCCACAGCGATCCACCCGAGTCGCAGCGTTGTCGCGCGCTGCCTGGCTGAGCTTGGCCGATCGATTGAGTCGCTAGCTTCCGGCGCGCATGTTCGCGGGATGTCCTCGTGGGACGGATCCGCGGTCAGTGCACCTCCGGGTTGTCCGCCCATCCATCCGCACCCGTGGGCAGCGGCAAACCGAAGGCGCGCCACTCGGCCACGGCGTCGGCGACCATCTGCTTGGCCGAGGCCAACGCCCGCTGCATGTGCTGGTCGGGTGGGGTGCCGTGCTGCGCGGCCTCCGCCAGGGCGCTCTCGGCGTACCAGGCTCGCTGTCGGCCGGTGATCAGCCGGTCGCTGACGTCCCCGGCCCGCGCGGTGTCATCCGAGCCGAGCCCGGTGGCCTCGGCGGCGCGCAGCCAGC
>JAUPKO010000933.1 GCA_030837395.1 Actinomycetota bacterium
GGTAAGGCTTTCGATGACAGGCGTCACGACGTGCTGCGTTCGTCCTGTCATGGGCGGGTTCCACGGGTCAACATGGTGGTCGAGCATTCGTGAATTCGGTGTGGTGACTCAACATCCGGACGTCCTCTCACACGTAGGCTTGTGTTGAAGTCTTCACACAGCAAGCGGAGGCCAGAGAGGTGGACGAATGCTGAGCAACGGCGCTGCGCAGGCCAGTCCGGTACTTATCGCTGCAGTACTCGTTCTCTCCGCGTGCGGTAACGGATCCGAGCGTGTAGGAGACACGCAGTCCTCGCCTCTGGAACAGAGTCCGAGCCCGGCAAATACCACCCCAAAGCCACCAGCCGCGTCGACGGCCAAGCGGGTGGCCCCTGCGACATCGTTCGACCTCGCCATGGTGCGCTGGACCGAGGTAGTCAAGAAGAACAAGGGCGGCCAGGCCAACGTCCACATCGTCGGTGGAGTGACGGACTACCCCACGCTAAAACGGCTTGGACTTGAGTGTGTCGAGCACTTCCTGGGCGAGCAGAAGGCAGCCTACTGCCACGTTTGGGGCACCGATGCGGACTATGAAGCGCGAGACCCGCAGAACGCGGGCGATACGTTGTGCTGGACCCACTACATCGGGGTCCCTCTTATGGGCGGCGATCCGTCCGTCATGGCCGGCGAACTGTTCACGCTTAAGATTGAGCGCTGCCCCAACGCCGCGGCCTACACCAAATGACGGCGACCTCCGCCGGAACCGCAGAGCTCGGCGGCCTGACCTGCCCATCCGGCGCATCACCCTCGCCGGACACCCCCAACGACTTGACGACCTGACCCACCGCGCCCGGCGGTTCTGGCTCGACCAGCGTCACGCCTCCTGGCCGCACACACCCAACCAGCATGTCCTGATCTCGCAGCGAAATGCGTTGGGAACCGAGCCGATCAGCCAGGGCTACTCGCCTGGTACTTGCAAGGACACGGTGGCCACCTCGAGCGCCTGCGCGCAGACCGGATCTTGCAACCAGACCCCCTGCACCTGTCCATGGACTTCAACCTGTCCCACGCCACCGCACTAGCCGCTACGCGACCATCGCCCGAGCTCTGCTCGACGGCCAACTCGAGCACATCTGTCTGACGGATCAGGCGGACGGCGACACGCAGCATGTAGACGTCGACCAGGCTGGCAGCAGCGTTAGCCATCAGGGATAGCGGCTGGCGCCTGATGTGGTGAGGAATGGGCCATTCCCAACCACGTCACCGATCCGTCCATGCCTGCAACATCGCTTGTGCGGCCATGGTGTCGGGGTCCTCGGCCCCGAGGATCCGCTCCATGTCGGCGACGACCTCGCCCAGCAGGTTGATCGCCTCAGCGGCTCTCTTCGCCAACGCGTAGGACAGCGCCAGGTTTGCCCGCGCAGTCAAGGTGTCGGGATGCTCGGTCCCGAGGATCCGCTCCATGTCGGCGACGACCTCGCCCAGCAGGTTGATCGCCTCAGCGGCTCTCTTCGTCTGCGCGTAGTAGACGGCTAGGTTTGCCCGTGCTCTCAGCGTCTCAGGATGCTCCGTGTGCTGGGCGCGCGTCCTGCTGGCGATGACTTCCCTCAGCAGAGTGATAGCTTCTTCGACCCGTTCGGCTTGAGCATAGGCGGCGGCCAGGTTCACGTACGCCGTCAAGGTCTGGGGGTGTTCAGGCCCAAGTAGACGTGTTGTATCGGTGGTGACGATTTCACCGAAGGTGATCGCGTCGTTAGTGCGCCGGAGTTGCCAGTACGAGACGGCCAAGTTCCCCTGTGCTCTGAGCGTCTCAGGGTGCGCGGCTCCCAGGACTTGCACCCGTTCGGCGGCCACTTGTTCCTCGAGAAGGATCGCCTCACTCGTGCGCCCGGCCTGCCAGTACGAGGCGCCCAGGTTCCCCAGCACAGCCAAGCGATGGGGGTGTCTGGCTCCCAGGACCCGCTCCATGTCCGCTGCGACCTCCTCGCCGAGGGTGATCGCGTCGGCGGTTCGTCTGGCATGGGCGTAAGAAGCTGCCAGGCTCGCCCGCACGGTCAGGGTGTCGGAGTGCTCGACGCCCTGGATTCGTGTCATGTCGGCGGCGACTCGCTCCTGCAGGTTGATTGCTTCATGGGTGCGTCCGGCCTGCCAGTAGAAGGAAGCCACGGTGGCCTGTGCAGTCAGGGTGTCGGGGTGTTCGGCTCCGATGATTCGTACCCGGTTGGCGGCGACCGATTCACCGAGGGCGATCGCATCGGCGGTGCGCCCGATACGTCCGTAGGAGGTAGCCAGGTTCGCTTGTGCGGTCAGGGTGTCCGAATGCTCAGAGCCGAGTGCCTGCCTTGCCTCGGCGGTGGTGTGCTCCCAGTGGTTGAGCGCGTCGGCATACAGGCCCGCGAGGAGCAGGCTGTTTCCTACCCGGAACAGCACCTGATGTCCTCCAAAGCGCCAGAGCGCACCGCAGGTGTAGGCGTGCAAGGTCTCGGTGTTCGCGCGAAGGGCGGCGGCCAGCGCGGGCTGGGTGTGGTCTGGGTCGGGCCAGATGGACGCCAGGGCATCGGCACAGGTTCGGGCGATTGCCTGTCTGGTGGGGGTGGTCTCCCGAGCGGCGCGGGCGGTCAGGGCGTGCACGCGCACGGCGCGGG
>JAUPKO010000106.1 GCA_030837395.1 Actinomycetota bacterium
ACCGGGTATCCCCCAAATGCGCGAGGGGTCACTGGGGCCTGTCGAGTCGAACATCGGACCGGTGCCGGCGCGTAGGATTCGCGCGTGACTGCAGCCGCCTTCTTCGACCTGGACAAGACCATCCTGGCCAAATCCAGCTCCCTCGCGTTCGCCAAGCCACTGTTCCAGGGCGGCCTGATCGGCCGTTCCGCCGTACTCAAGAGTGCCTACGCGCAGTTCGTCTACCTCACCTCGGGCGCCGACCACGACCAGATGGAACAGATGCGTGCCTACATGCAGGCCCTGTGCGCCGGCTGGCCAGTCGAACAGGTGCGCCAGATCGTGGCCGACACCCTCGATGACGTGGTCGATCCGATCGTCTACACCGAAGCGATGGACCTCATCGCCCAGCATCGCGCGGCTGGCCTGGATGTGATCGTCATCTCATCTTCGGGCACCGAAATCGTCGAGCCGATTTGCGCCCGACTCGGCGTCGACCGGGCCATCGGTACGCAGATGGCCGTCGACGACGAGGGCCGCTACACCGGCGAGATTCTGTTCTATGCCTATGGCGAGGCCAAGGCCGAAGCGATGCAGGCACTGAGTGCGGAGTTCGGCTACGACCTCGCCACGTCCTACGCCTACACCGACTCCATCACCGACCTGCCCATGCTCGAGGCCGTGGGTCACCCGGTGGCGGTCAACGCCGACGATGCCCTACGTGCGCTGGCGGTCGAGCGGGAGTGGCCGACGCTGGACTTCGCCCGGCCCGAGGCCATGCGCGCCGCCACCCGCGGCGAGCGGGCAAAGTACGCCGCTGGTGGTGCCGCAGCAGCCGTCGCCCTCGGCGCCGCCTGGTACGCCCGGCGCCAGCGCCACCGCTGACCCCCGGCCACTGCCGACCCCGGCCACTGCCGACCCCGGCCACTGCCGACCCCGGACAAAGAGGTGGGCGCCCATCCGAGGATGGGCGCCCAATAATCGCCGGTGCAGGTGAACAGGCGTGCTATCCGCTTGGACTCATGTATATCCCTTTCGGGACGATCAATCGTCCATCACCCTTTATCGTGGGTTGGGCGCCGCGTGGGTGCCTGACCGGCGAAATCTGTGAAGTTGTTCTCAACTCCTTTTCTACTCCCCCGCGGGCTCCTTGCCAACCCCTTGCGCCCGAATTCCCGAAAGAATTTCCGCGGCCGCCGCCGCACCCAGGGCCACCGTGGTGCCGAAGAACTCGATCCAGTGCGCGACGCCCGCCGGTGAGCCCGTGCCGAACTGCCGCAGCGCCTCGACATAGGCCGGTCGGCCGAGTTTGAGGATGCCCACCTCCGGCACGGTGAGCTGATCGGGGTCCAGCCCACGGGCGGCGAGCACCAGCCGGGTGGCCATCCGGGCCACCGGGCCCGAACCGGTCTCGAACGGTCGCAGCGTCAGCAACTCCCCGTGCACGACGGCGGCCTCCACCACGGCGGGCGCGGTTGTTCCGCTGCCCACCAGCCGCCCCAGCAGCGACAATCGGGCGGCAACCTGCGCCGGTGCTGGAGCCGGTCCGATCCGCAGGGGGTCCTGGGGGTCGCCGATGCGAGGGCGGCCCAGGGCGTCGCCGACTTCGGTGTCGGCGGCGACCAGGGCGTGCAGCCGTGCGAGCGCCTGCAATGGCGCCACCCGCCAGGTGTCGACCAAGTCGGACAACTCGCGATACCCCCGCCACACTCCTGCGGCGACCCGGCCCATCGGCGAGTCGTCCCAGGCATCGCCAGTCCACCAGGCCTCGATCGCGAAGTCGATTCCGTCCACAGCGGCGCAGGCCTGCGCCCCGTGCACCCTGCTCGCCACGGCCAATGCCGGCCCGTCCTGACCCAGGTTGCGCGGCCACAGGACCGCGTCCACCGCGGCGCGGGCCTCGGCAACGGCTACGTCGACACCGGGCAGTGTGCCCAGCTCGGCCAGTGGATCGGGGGTGGGCACGGTCAGTACGTGGGCTCGGGTTGCGCCTGGAGTTGCGCCAGCACCTGTGGATCCTGAGCTTCCAACCACTTCTCGAGGTCCGTGTTGGAGATGAACTGGACGTCCGGGTGGGCCTTCTTGAAGTCCAGAATGAACCGCGTGAGCGACTTGGTGAACGCACCGCAGGCCCACTCGTTGAAGTGGTTGCCGATGAACAGCGGTGCCCGGTTGCCGTTGTAGAGCGCGTTGCCGGCGTTGAGGTAGGACTGATAGACGGTCTTCTCGATCTCGGCGCACTGGGCCGGGGCGGCCTCGGTCTGGCCGCTGTTGAGGTTCGCCAGGAAGTTGTAGTCCATGGTGAGCGTCTTCATGCCGTAGCCGGCGATCGCGATGCCCTGCAGCGGGAAGTCCCAGATGTCGTAGCCCTCGACCTTCGTGGGCCAGGTCAGTTTGCCGCTGTTCGAGGACTCGTAGGTGTAGCCGGCGGCGATCATCGCGGGGTACATCTGGTCGCGCTGACCCTCCAGGCAGGGCGTGCGTCCGCCCTTGATGACGGACGTGTCGAACGGCAGGGGGTCCAGGCCGGTGAGGTTCGGGTTGTTGGTGGGCCAGTTGGTGAGGAAGTCGTTGAACTGGTTGATCTCGCTGGTCCAGTCGGTGGTGCTCCAGGTCTGCACCCCGTTGGGCCCGCAGAAGTGGCCCAGGTAGTGGGTGGCCATCTCGTGCCCGGCGCGGTAGGCCTCGGTCCAGGTGGTGATGCGCGAGGGCACCCACTCCGGCACGGCGAAACCGATGTCGGACTCGCCGGCCTCTCGGCCCGGCGGATGGTACTTGTACTTCATGTCGTTCTTGGGCAGCACGCAGACGCCGGAAATATTGAAGGTGAACCGGCCGTCGACCTTCTCGGCGGTGTCGAGGTAGTTCGCCATGATGCCGTCGGGCATCTCGCAGGAACCGTCGAAGCTGACGACCACGAACTGCGGGGGCTTCTCACCCGGCGCGAGCTTCTTGATCTCGATCTGCGGCTGTTCCTCCGGTGGCGAGGTGGTGCCGACGGTGAGGCGTTTTGGGGTAGCACTGGGACTGGCCTCGGCAGTGGCGTCCTCGGTTGTCGGCTGCCCGGTCGCGGCCGCCTGTTCGGCCGGGGGTGGTTCGGCGACACTGGGCAGGAAAGCGCCCGCGACAAGTCCGGCTCCTGCCGCCAAGGCAAGGGCCGACGTTGCGGCAACCCGCATGCTCATGCCACGCTCCTCTACTTGCCCCGTGACGACATGGTGACCCATGGCGCCTCGCCGGGACGGTTGCGGGGTCGGGGTGTTGCACAATCGCCGGGCCCTTTACTGAAACCTGACCATTTTAGAAGGGCGTTCATCGCTCGTCGCTGCCACTAGGGTGGAGCCGAAGGGGCTCGCTCAGGTCTTGAGGAGGCGGCGTTGGCGACTGAAGAGGACTCGATGTTCTCCCGTCCCAGTCTCAGCGAGCGTGTCTGGCTGCTGCGGGTGCTGCGCGAGGAGACCGTCGGTGGCGTGCTGCTGCTGGTCGCGGCGGCGATCGCCCTGCTGATGGCCAACAGCCCGGCCGGCGATTTCTACACCGAGTTGTCGGACACGGTCGTCGGCCCCGCCTCGCTGCACCTCGACCTCACCCTCAACACCTGGGCCGCGGACGGCCTGCTGGCGGTGTTCTTCTTCATCGCCGGCCTCGAACTCAAGCACGAGTTGGTGCTCGGCACGCTCGCCGACCGCCGCAAGGCCGCCGTGCCGGTGGCAGCGGCCATCGGCGGCATGGTGGTGCCGGCCGTCATCTACTTCGCCGTCAACGCAGTCGACGCCGCGGGCGACACCAGCGGCTGGGGCATTCCGATGGCCACCGACATCGCCTTCGCGCTCGCGGTCCTGGCGGTGGTGGGCCGCCACCTACCCGTGGCGCTGCGGGCGTTCCTGTTGACCCTCGCGGTCGTGGACGACCTCGGGGCGATCCTCGTCATCGCGTTGTTCTACTCGGACTCGTTCAAAGTCGTGCCATTCGTGGCGGCGGTAGCGCTGCTGGGGCTCTACGCCTGGCTGCAGCACATGCGCGTGCGTTCGGCGTTCATCTATGTGCCGCTGGCGTTGGCCGTGTGGGTGCTCGTGCACGACTCGGGCATCCATGCCACCGTCGCCGGGGTGGCCCTCGGCCTGCTCACCCGGGTGCGCGCCGATCCCGGCGAGCAGGACAGCCCGGCTGAGCGGCTGCAGCGCCGGATCCAGCCGCTCAGCGCGGGCTTCTGCGTGCCGGTGTTCGCGTTCTTCGCCGCGGGCGTCGACCTGCGTGGCGCCGACATCGTCACCACCCTGACGTCGCCGGTGGCTGTCGGCATCATGGCCGGCCTCGTGCTCGGCAAGCCGATAGGGGTGTTCGGCGGCGCCTGGCTCACAGCACGGTTCACACGAGCCTCGCTGTCGAGTTCTCTCGTGTGGCGCGACATCCTCGCCGTCGGCTTCATCGCCGGCATCGGCTTCACCGTGTCGCTGCTGATCGCGGAGTTGGCCTTCGAGGACGCCGACGATCTGCTCAGTTCGGCCAAGGTGGCCGTCCTGGGCGGGTCCGTGCTCGCCGCCCTGATCGCGTCAATCGCCCTGGTATCGCGGTCCCGGGTCTACGCCCGGTTGGCCGAAGATGAGGATCGTGACGAGGACGGGGACGGGATCCCCGACGTCTATCAGCGTCCGGCACCCAAGTCGGGATAGCCTTGCGCCACCGACACGTGGAGGGAAGACATGGCTGCAACCTCGCGGCAACAGAACGAACAGAGCATTGCCCAGCTGGTGAGTTCGGCCACGGCCGACATGAAGTCGCTGGTAACCGACCAGATCGCCCTCACCAAGGTCGAGATCCAGTCCAGCGCGCGTACCGCCGGAAAGTCCATGGGATTGCTGGCGGGCGCGGCCTTCGTGGGCGTGCTCTTCATCGTCTTCCTGCTGGTCACGATCGCCTACGTGCTGGCGTTGTGGCTGCCGGTGTGGGCCGGCTTCGGCATCGTTGCGCTGGTCCTGGCGATCGTTGCGGCGATCCTGGGCCTCGTGGGCAAGAAGCGCCTGGAGTCCGTGAAGGGCCCGCAGCAGTCGATGGCGCAACTGGAGGCCACCAAGAAGGCTCTGGCGCCCGGAACCGTGGCGCCCGGACCCGTGGCCCCCGGACCGACGCCCTGAACCGACTTCTCGTTCGGCGCACGAGAGGATGATCATCTCCGATGATGTGATCCGACCCATCGGACCCTGGGAGCATCAGCAGGTCTCGGCCAACGGGGCGAGTTTCCACGTGGCGGTGGCCGGCGACGGTCCGCTTGTGTTACTGCTGCATGGCTTCCCCACCTTCTGGTGGACCTGGCGGGAACTCATCCCCAGGCTCGCCGCGGCTGGCTACTCCGTCGCCGCGATGGACCTTCGTGGGTACGGCGGCAGCGATCACACCCCGCGTGGGTACGACCCCTTCGACACCAGCCTCGATGTCGTGGGCGTGATCCGTTCGCTCGGGTTCGCAGACGCGGTGGTGGTCGGGCACGGCTGGGGCGGCTTCTTGGCCTGGACGGCTGCCGCGCTGCACCCCGGTGCGATCCGGGGCATCGCACCGGTGGCCATGGCGCACCCACGCCGCCTGCGCGATGCGATCCTGGCCGATCGCGGCCAGTTGCGGGCCTCGTCGTACGTCCTAGGCTTTCAACGGCCCTGGACGCCCGAACGTCAACTCGTCGAAGACGACGCCGCAGCGATCGGGGACTTCCTGCGGGACTGGTCCGCCACGCCCGAGTGGCCCCCAACCGAGGTGGGGGCCCGCTACCGGGCGGCCTTCCAGCACGCGAACACCGCCCACTGTGCCCTGGAGTACCACCGGTGGGCTCTGCGGTCCATTCCGCGGTCGGACGGCCGACGGTTCATCCGACTGGTCTCCGAGGCGTCGATCAGAGCGGGTGTGCTGCAGATTCACGGCTCGCAGGACCGCACGGTGCTGCCCCGCACGGCGGTCGGTTCGCGGGAGTTCACCAGTGGGCCCTACGCGTGGCGACTACTCGCCGATGTGGGCCACTTTGTGCACGAGGAGGCTCCGGCGCGCTTCGCGAATCAACTGCTGGGTTGGTTGGCCGATGACTGCCGGTGGTACGACGCACCCGAGGCCGACCCGCTCGCCGCAGTCTGACTCGGGCGGTTCACTCCGGCAGGCAGGGGCCGGTGTTCACGGGTGTGACCGCCACCGCAGCGGCGCGCGACACCTCCCGGAATTGGGCGGCCGTGAGCGCGTACCCCACACCCGGATCCTCCAGTGCCTTCGCGAACACCAAGCCGATCACGCTGCCATCGGTCGCCACCAACGGGCCGCCGGAGTTGCCCGGCTGAACGTTGGCATTGAGCACGTAGGCCTCCCGCGGCGAGCCGGGGTTGCCGTAGATGTCGGTTGCGAGTGCCTGGCCAGAGGCCAGTGAGGCCCGCACGACGGCTCCGACCACGGTGAGGTCGCCACCGCCCGGGTAGCCGGCGACCGCAGCCCGGGTGCCGGAACGCGCCTCGGTGGTGGTGGGCACGGCTTCCAGCGGCAACCCCGGCGCATAGATCACCGCCACGTCGATCTGCGGTTCGAACGCCACCACCACGCCCTTGTAGGTCTCACCGGTCGAGGTGGTGATCCGGGGTGCATCCATGGCCGCCACCACGTGCGCATTCGTGGTCACGTGCTCGGGGGTCGACACATAGCCCGAACCGGTGGCGCCATCGCCGCAGGCCGGCTTGCTGCCGGACACCTTCACCACGGAGTCGAGCATCGCGGCCACCTCGGGCGTGGTGGCCTCACCTGTGCTGGGGGCGGTGCTGCCAACGGGCTCATCGGTGAACCCACCCACGACGATGGGAATGCCGGATTTGCTGACCATTCCCGCAACGTCCGAGAGGGCCTGCTTGGCCTCCGGTGGCACTGTTTCGTCGACCACCGCCAGCACGGCGGAGGTGCGCACCGAGCCTGTTGTGGGGTTTTCGGGCAGGGCCAGAATGATGGTGGCGATCGCCCAGGCGGCCACGATCGCCCCGGCGGCGGCCAGGCCCGATCCGAGCAGACTGTCGAGCCAGCGCGCCGGCTCCCAGGGCAGCACGTCGCGCATCTTGGCCCCCACCAGCGCGCCGATCCCCTGGCCGATCATGCCGGCGATCAGCACCAGCGCGATCAGCAGGATCGCCGCGAGCGGGCCCTCCGGGCCGACCCCGTAGGCCAGATCCGGCAACAGTCGGGCAGCCAGCACGGCCCCGCCCAGGAACCCGAAGAAACCCAAGAGCCCCTGGATGAAGCCGGTTCGCCAGCCGATCAGCGCGAACAGCGCGACCGTGCCGAGCACGACCCAGTCCACGATGTTCACGTCAACTCCGATTCGATATCGACCAGGCGGCCAGGGAGCCACGGCTGCTCCCACCCGCCCATTCTGAGCAAAGCATCGGTCAATCCGCCGGTAAACCCCCAAACAATCATGTCCGCGACATCGAATCCTGGCCCGATGTAGCCCGAGGGGTGTCGCACCCGCACCCGATTCGCCGGGTCGGCCAACTGCGCCACCGGCACCCGATGCACCGAGGCGACCTCCGCCTCCTGTGCCGCCACCGGCCCCGGGTCGCGCCACCAACCGAGCACAGCGGTCACCACGAAGCCAGTCACCGGCACCCAGATTGGCGGAAGTTGCGCCACCGTCACCACCGAAGCCGGGTCGACGCCGACCTCCTCCTGCGCCTCGCGCAGCGCACAGGCCCGGGCATCGGCATCGGTCGGGTCCGCGGCACCGCCGGGGAAGAGATCGGAAGAG
>JAUPKO010000934.1 GCA_030837395.1 Actinomycetota bacterium
CAGGTCTTCCGTGACGCCAGCGGCCGCTCGCTCGCGGACTATCCGAGGCCGTCCATCGCGGTGGACACGGCAGTGCTGACGCTCCTTCCCGATGACGAGGGTCGCCCGCTCGAGATGGGCGTCCTGCTCGTCCGTCGTCCCACATCCGACGCGACGGCGCGGCTCGCCTGGGCACTGCCGGGAACCTTCCTTCATGAGGGGGAGACGCTCGCCCGTGCCGTGCGACGGTCACTGGAATCGAAGGCGGCGGTGACCGGCCGTGCCCCGCAGCAGCTGCGGGTGTTCGACGACCCGGCACGCGACGATCGCGGCTGGGTGCTGTCGGTGGCCCACCTCGACGTGATGGCTACCGACGACCTCGAGGCGCTGCGTGACGTCGACGCGACACGCGTCGTGCCGGTGCAGTCGCCGGGGCGGCTGCCCTACGACCACAGCGCGATCATCAATCTCGCGGTGGCACGCATCCGATCCGAGTACCAGGAGCGCCCGGACCCCCGTCACCTCCTGCCCAGACGCTTCACCATCGCCGACCTGCGCTCCGTGCACGAGGTGGTCGCTGGCCGGCCGCTGCAGAAGGACACCTTCCGGCGCGCGATGCTGGACAAGCTGGTCGAGGCGTCAGGGGTAGCGTCCGGCCGGGTGGGCCGACCGGCGCAGCTCTACTCCCGACGCAATAGCACGTGACCTACGGACGGGGGCAGCATGACCGCGCATGACTTGAGCGATGTGCCGACGATCAGGGCGGGGGAGAAGGGAGCTGTCTTCGTCGTCCGCGGCGACCTGAAGCGGATCGACGCGGACGCCTACCTCGTCCCGACGGACTCCAACGGCACGGTGGAGGACGCGTGGCGCTTCCTCGTGGGTGTCGATGAGCGGGGTGGCACGCGACAGCTGTGGGAGCACCAGGACGAGCTCAGCCGACAGGGCGGGGTGTGGCTCGGGCCGGTGGGGGAGCGCTCGCTGATGGCGGTGGATGTGGGCGGTGCGTCACGGGTGAACTCCGTCGACGACATGACCGTCCGCCTGGCGAAGTCGCTGGCCATCGTGGACGAGCGGCTGGAGTCGTGGGTGCCGCACGATCGTGCCCGGCCACTTCTCGCCATGCCGCTGATCGGAGTCGGTGAGGGTCAGCTCGCAGACGAGACCGGCGACGTGATCTTGGAGGTCCTTGCGTGCATCCGCGAGCACTTCGTGGAACGTCCGCCGGCCGACCGTGGGTTCGACGTTGTCCTGGTTTGCTTCTCGGACTCCGACTACGCGGCCGTCCAGCACGCCCGACGCAGCGTCTCCTCACCTGAGTTGCCCGCGGAGGCTCGTCGGTGGCTGGACCCGCTCGTCGCGCACGCCCGACGGGGCGAACTGGCTGTCGTCTTCGGTGCTGGCGCGAGTGCGAGCTTGGGCCTGCCCCTGTGGTCGGAGCTCCTCGCCGACATCTCCCGCAGACTCGACGACTTCCCCATGACCGCGCAGGATCTCGCGACGCTGGACCCGATCGATGCGGCCACCATCCTGATCGAGGCCGCGGGCACCGACCAGTTCGCCACCTGGATGAACGACATCCTGGGCAGGGACCGCCATTCCCTCACTCACGGCCTCCTCGCCACCCTGCGACCGTCGCTGGCCATCACCACGAACTACGACCAGGGGTACGAGCTGGCGGCCGAGGCTGTCACGGGGCGCCCCGTCACGGTGCTTCCCTGGGACACCGTGACCCCCGGGTCCGCGAGGATCCTCAAGCTCCACGGCGATCTCCAGCGCGGGCAGATCGTGCTGTCACGCGACCAGTTCGTGGCGATGGCAGCGTTCCGGCGCCCCCTGTCCGGGATCCTGCAGGAGCGCATGATGATCGGGCACGTGCTCGCGGTAGGCACCTCGATGGGCGACTCCACGCTGGTTCACGCCGCCGAGGAGGTCCGCGCCCTGGGACAGGCCGTCGACCCGCTCAACCCCCGTGCCACCAGCGGGACCGTCATCTTCACCTCCCCGCAGCCTGCTCGAGCGCGCCTGATGCAGGGGACGTTCGACGTCGCCACGGCCGGTCAGTCCAGCGACCTCGCCGCGGTCCGCGAGGCGGCTCGCGACGTGGACCTGTTCTTGGACTGGCTGGCGATGCGGCAGTCCAGTGACCTGTCGTTCGTCCTGGACCCTCGATACCGGGCGCTCCTCACGGACGAGGACGCGGAGGTCGCGCTCCGGCTGGAACCACTGCGCGACCACTACGCCGCCGGCCACAGCGGGGAACCCAGCGAGCTCGACCAGGCCGTTCACGCCTTCCTCCGCCGGCTGGGCGGCGTATGAGCTCCACCGGCCGCGACTGCACGTGGCATGTGATGTCTGCCCGTCGCCGTAGCCTGACGACGAGCTAGCAAAGACGTCGAGGGAGGAGCCGTGGGGTTACGAGCTGACCGGGCGGCGCTGCGGAGGCTGCACTCGGCCGATGTCACCGTTCCGGAGATCGTCGCGATCTTCTCGGACACGGCCTATGACCCGGACGTCCGCAGGGAGGCGATCCGGCACCCGGCCTGCA
>JAUPKO010000935.1 GCA_030837395.1 Actinomycetota bacterium
TCGCCAGCACCATCAATGGCGCCAAGGTTCCACCGCGCCCGTTGGGCCGTCGCGCGTGTCCTGTAGCCGTAAAGTGCAGAGCTTTTCGTGTCGCCACGAACTGTTACTTCACCCCCAGTCGTGTCGCTATACAGCGCCGGTCGCAATTTACTGCCCGCCAGAGCCAAATGTGCAATCGTCCGCTTTCGGCACCTGGCCATCGGGGCGTTGCAACCACACCTCGCACGCTCGCGCGGCCGTCCTATGGGTGGGTTTGGCCCCAAGGTGTCCTTATAGTCCGTTCACCAGCTACAAGGGCGGATGCGACGGCGGTGTAAGAACACATCACCTGGCTGCGCCGGTTAGCCGACTGTAGGCGCTAGTGGGATCGTGTGGTGGCGGGGCGTTGCGGCCACCAGCTGGCCTCGCGGAGCAGGACGGCGATGGCGGGGACGGTGAGGGTGCGCACGACGAAGGTGTCCAGCAGCAGACCGCAGCCGATGATGAATCCGGCCTGGATCATGATGGCGATGGAGCCGACCATCAGGCCCAACATGCTGACCGCGAAGATGATGCCGGCCGAGGTGATCACCGACCCGGTGCTGGCCACGGTGCGCAGGACCCCGACGCGGATGTTGCGGGTGGATTCCTCCTTGAGGCGCGACACCAGCAGCATGTTGTAGTCGGCGCCCACGGCGACCAGGATGATGAACGCCAATAGCGGTACGGGCCAAGCGATTTCATCACCGAGTCCCCATTGGAAGAACAGGACGCCGATGCCCAGCGATGCAGTGTAGTTGAGCACCACGGTGCCCAGCAGGTAGAGCGGGGCGAGCAGTGCGCGCAGCAGCAGCACCAGGATCAGGCCCACGATGAGCAGGGTGGAGGCGGCCAGCTGGATTGGCGTGTTCCCGCTGAATGAGTCCAACCAGTTTTAGAGTCCTGTGGCCCGATGTCGGGCGAGAAGGGACGATGAAAACTATGGCTGGTCGGAAGCGGCATTCCGCGGAGGACATCGTGCGCAAACTGCGCCGTGCGGACGAGCTGACCGCAGAGGGCAAGACCGGTGAGGAGATCGCCGCCGAGCTCGGCGAGTCACCGGCGACGCTGTACAACTGGCGCCGAGCTTACGGCGGGATGGACACCGACGCCGCCAAGGAACTCAAAGAGCTCCGCGAGCAGAACGCCCGCTTGAAGCGGTTGCTGGCTGAAGCCGAGTTGGTCAAGGACGCGTTGCGGGAGGTGGCTAAGGGAAAATTCTGAGCCCAGCTGCCAAGCGGCGCGCCGTGGACATGCTCAAAGATGTGTTGAGCATGTCGGAACGGTTGGCGTGCAACGCAGTTGGGCTTGCCCGCTCCACCTATCGCAACCTTCCGCAGGCTCAGGCCCCGGCCGATCCGGACGCCGAGATGCGGGCCTGGTTGCGTTCCTACGCCACGAAGAACCCGTGCCACGGTTTCCGCCGTGCCTGGGCCAGATTGCGTTACGACGAGCGCCGTGAGGTCAACAAGAAGAAGATCCACCGGCTGTGGCGCGAGGAGGGCCTGCAGGTGAAGGTGACCAGTCCCCGGAAGCGGGCAGGGGTGTCGTCGATCCCGCCGATCGCCGCTGACGCCCCGAACGTGGTGTGGGCGATCGACTTTCAGTTCGACTCCACCATCGACGGGAAGGCAATCAAGATCGCGTCGATGATCGACGAACACACGAGGGTCTCGATGCTGAACATCGTCGACCGCTCGATCACCGCCGAGCGGCTCGTCGACGAACTCGAGACGGTGTTCGCTGCCGCCGGCGGACCACCGATCGTGCTGCGGATGGACAACGGACCCGAGTTCATTTCCCAAGCGCTGCAACAGTTTTGCAGCGGCAAAGTCGGACTTTCCTACATCCCACCCGGGACACCCTGGAACAACGGCTACATCGAATCATTCAACAACCGACTACGCAAGGAGTGCCTCAACCGCAACCACTGGAACACCCTGCTCGAGGCCCGCGTGGTCATCGGCGACTTCAAGACCGAGCACAACCACCGGCACCGCCACTCGGCCCTGGGATACCGAACACCAGCCGAGTACGCTGCGGTCTGCAGGTGCACCTCCACCCCGATGGCCTGCAGCATCAACTGAATCTGGATCAAAAAACCCGACTCTAAATCCGGGTGGACTCAGTATCGGGGACTCGCCAGGATGAAGTCGGCGGTCAGGAGACGCTGAATGTCGGAGTTGACTGCCGGGAACCCGGCGACCGAGATGCGTGCTTGCGCCAGGGAGGTGTTGGGTCTGGCGGCCTCGGCGACGGCGACCATCTGGTGGGACAAGTCCATGGCCTCGGCGCTGTAGGGGTCGTTGCTGGATTCGACGAGGAATCGGGCGGTCTTGCCGTCGCGGGAGAGGAACTGTCTAGCGACGTCGGCGAACTGGCGGTTCTCGAAGGCGTTGGGGGGCAGGAAGAAGCCGCTGGAGGTATCCGAGCCGGTGCTGGCGCGCGCCGAGTTCTGCAGCTGGGTGGCGATCTGGCTCATCCCGCTGAGCATGTCGATGTTGCTGTCGGCCAGGGTGTGCACGCCGGTGGCCAGGGCTTGGGCGCCCGAGGCAAGTTGGCCGATGCCGTCTTGGAGTCGGCGGACGTTACCGGCC
>JAUPKO010000936.1 GCA_030837395.1 Actinomycetota bacterium
CCGGTTCGAACTGACCGGGCGACATGTCATCAGCGCTGGTCAGGGGTGTTTTTGCGGGGGTTAGTGCGGCGGCCAGGGGCGCCCACTGGGCTTCGGAGAGTTCCATGCGTCGCCACATCGGCCAATACCGGTTGGCGAGGTAGATGCCGGCGGCCGGGCCGCTGCAGAGCACGACGTTGATGGCGCCGGCGGCCTGCCCGGAGACGGTGATGGGCGCCGCCGGGCCGCTGGTGTGGCCGGTGGCGAACATGGCGGTGGCCTCGGCGGGGGCGGCGGCGGGCCCGGGGATGAGGGTGATTCGGGGGGCGTCGTTGATCGCGAGGTCGGGGTCATCAACGGCGAGTTGGGCTTCGGGGGTGGCGGCCAGGATCTGCATCAGCCAGGACCGCAGCATGGGGATCGGGTCGGCGCCTTCGATGCCCAGGTAGCCGACCGCGGCCAGGTTGATGATCAGCAGTTCATTGCGAGAGGTCACGCCGGCCACCACATAGTGGGCCGCGGTGGTCGAGCGGGGAAGCAGCGCCGAGTGCAGGGGGTGCGCCCAACCGGCCTGTGTGCGGGTCCAGTGGTCGCCGATGGGCGCGGCGGCCGGGTTGACCGGGTAGGCGGTGATGGTGGAGGGGTCCACGGTGGCCGCGGCGACCGGTTCGGTACCGAAGGACTCCTTCAACAGCTGGGCGTCGTTCTTCTATGCCCCGTTGGCAGCAAGCAGCCAGCGGGCCAGCTTTGCTGCCTGATCGTTCACGGGGTGAGCTTATCTGCGGTTTTAGGCCGAATCGGATTCCGGCGACGCGGTTTTCTGCTTCGCCGCGAACTCCTCAAACGAGGGGTACTGGTGGGCCTGGCGGAACAGGTCGGCCACCGCGGCCGCCGAATCCGCCCCCGCAGCGGTGACCAAGCGGGTCACTTCCCGGGCGATCTCGCGGGCGGATCGGCGATCCAGCAGCCCCGGCTTGAACCACAGGTCCACGAGCTGGCCCGACGCGTCGACTTTGACCGCGATCTCCCGGTCTTCGGAAAGTCGTTCGCTGGTCAGGGAGCGCATCTTGTCCAGCGCCCCCAGCAGGTGGTCTTGGACGGTGTCGGCGTAAGCCAGCGAATCACGGACATCGGGGTGGATGACAGTCATCGTCACGCCCCGCAGGAGCAGCCGGGTCCGTGCGGACCGGTGAAGGCCGCCGCGTTCGCCTCATCAACCGCGGACGTGGCCTCGATGACCCCTCGCAGCGCGGCGGACGTTTGAGCGTTGTGCTCGGCGAACGCTGTCCCGGCGGCGACCTTGCTGGCCAGGAACTCCTTGAGCCGCAGGTAGGTGCCGAAGTTCACCTTGCCGTGGGTCTGCAAGTAGCGCTCAGCGAAGTCGGGGTCGGCGGTCGCCCACTTCATGATGTCTTCGGCGTTGAGGTCATGCTCGACGGCGAAGCGTTCTAGTTCGGCGTAGTCGACCTGGTGGATATTGGAGTCCATGACGAATGTCCTTCTACTGGCAGGGATTTAGGTCAGCGTTGTGGGCCGGTTGGCGGCGAACCGGCCGGCGTTCTGGCCGTCGACACCGTCGATGACGCGCACGGCGTTGCGCAGCGCCTCGGCGGTGGACGCGTTGCGGTGGGCGTAGATGGTGGCCTGGGTTTGGCGGGAGTCGGCGTACTCCTTGATCTTGAGGTAGGTCGCGTAGGCGACCTTGCCGTGGGTCTCCAGGAAGCGTTCGGGAAAGTTCGGGTCGGCCTGCACCCACTTGGCGATCTCGTCGGCGCTGAGGTCGTGGGTCTTGGCGAAACCCTCGAGTTGGCGGTAGTCGACCTCGAACACCTCGTTGGAGGTCGGGCCGTCCGGCGAGGCGTCGACGGTGCTGCGGTGGGCGGCGGGATACGTGCCGCCGGGCGCGGACGCCCCGGCCAGGTCCTCAGCCGGCAGGCACACCCCCGAACCGGGGATCAGTTCGTCGTACCCGTAGGGCATCAGCGCCCCCGGCGGGTAGAACTTGACCCTGCCCATATCCAGGGGCTTCTGCGGCGGCTGGGGCGGCTCACCGGGCACCACTGTGTTGGGGGCGATGAAGACGCCGCTGCGCGGGATGAGTTCCTTGTAGCCGTAGGGGCCGAGCGCACCGGGCGCCCGGAATTTGATGCCGGCCAGATCAATGGGGTTGGCCGGCATACGGTTGGGCGGGAAAAAGCCGGGGTGGATGCGGTTGGTCGCCGGATCGGGCACTGCCACACCAGAACCCGGGACCAGCTCGCGGTAGCCGTAGGGCGGCAGCGTTCCGGGCGCGACATGCTTGAGGTCGGACCAGTCCAGGTAGTACGTGTCGGTCATTGCTTCTGTCTTCCTCGGGTCACTCTTGGCCGGCGGCGATGCGCTCAGCTTTGGTGCTGCGCACCGGCGGTGGGGGCTTCTCCTGCTCGAACGGCGACGGCGGTGCAGCCTGGCCGGACGAACCTGACGGGGCGGCAGGCCCGGACAGCGGGACGGTCTCCCCCGGCGCCGGCGACGGCGCAGAGACCGGGACCGGCGGGGCCGGCGGCGGGGCTGGGTCCGGGGCCGGGGGCTGGTTCGGGGTGCCCGCCGAGGGGGGCGTCGGATCGTTGAGCGGCGGCGGGGTGCTGTGGGCCGACAGGGTCGGATCGGACTCGGTGGGCCGGAACATGCCCTGGAAGCCCGTCGGGTCCTTCAGGACGTCCTGCAAGGTGTGCGTCACCCCGGGCTGGCTGGGATCAGCCACCAAACCGGGGGCGACAGCCACCATGGTCTTGTCTCCCCACTTGAGCACGTCACCGGGCTGCATGTCGGCCGGATCCACCTTGGCCCCAGGGTTCTTGCCGTCTGAGGGCAACTCCAGACCGGCTTGGCTGTAGGCCTTCTGGGCCGCATCCCCACCCGGTCCGGCGTTGTCCAACGCCGACTGCGCCGCCTGGGCCGCGCGGGGATCACTCGCCTCGACGACCTTTCCGTCCGGCAGAGTCACCGACGGCTTGCCCGCGTCGGGGTTGGACACCGGGGCGGCCGCGGCGGC
>JAUPKO010000107.1 GCA_030837395.1 Actinomycetota bacterium
GCTCTACGAGCACCCTGCGGTGGCCGAAGCCGCGGTCGTGGGCATTCCGGATGACGTGATGGGCGAGGAGATCGGCGCGGCCATCACCCTCAAGCCGGGCACCGAAGCCTCCGCCGACGAGTTACGCGACTTCGTCAAGGAGCGCGTCGCGGCCTACAAGTACCCGCGGGTGATCTGGTTCGAGCCCGGTGGTCTGCCCAAGGGCCCCACCGGCAAGATCCTCAAGCGGCAGATCACCCCGGCCGGTGGTGCCGCATGAAGGTGGCGGTGCTCGGCTCGGGCAATGGCGCGTGCGCGATCGCCTTCGAGTGGGCGCAGGCTGGCCACACCGTGTCGATGTTCGACTTCGACCAGTTCCCCGCCACCATCGCGGCGGTGGCCGCGACCGTCGGTATCCGCGCCGATGGCGAACTCGAGGGTTTCGCGCCGATCGCCTATGCAGGCCATGACATCGCAGCGGTCGTGCCCGATGCCGACCTAGTGTTCGCCGTCGGTCCGGCCTACAGCACAGCCCCATTCGGTCAGGCCTGCGCACCACACATCAGAGCGGGTCAGGTGTACGTCGTGTGCCCGAGTTCATGCGCGGGTGCGATCGTCTTCAAGCAGGCCCTCGGCCTACCGTTGGACGACTCGAAGGTGATCGTGGCGGAGACCTCGACGCTGCCCTACGCCGTACGGCTCACCGGCGAAGCCCACATCACCGTCTACAACCGGCTCAAGGGCGGCTACTTCGTGGCGGCCCTGCCCACCCGCGACACCCCGGCCGTCTACGAACTCCTGCGGACGGTGCACGCCGAGATCGCGCCGGCCGAGAACGTCCTCGCAACCACCCTGCAGAACGCCAATCCGGTGATCCACCCAGCCGTGACGTTGTGCAACACCGCTTTGATCGAGCGGACCGGGGGCGACTTCCTGTTCTACGAGGAGGGCGTGACCGACGGGGTGGGGCGGGTAATCGAGGCAGTCGACAACGAGCGGATCGCGATCGGCGCAGCGCTCGGCGTGCGTGTGATCCCCGACCCCGAACTCGGCATCGCGCAGGGCTACCAGGCCGAGAACAACTACAGCACCGGCTACTCGGAGGCACCCGGTTTCAAGGGCATCAAGGCGCAGCCGCAGTTGGACTACCGCTATCTCAACGAGGACGCCGGCTTCGGGCTGGTGTTCCTCACCGACCTCGCCCGCTCGATCGGGGTGCCGACTCCCAATATGGACGCCGTGCTGCGAATGAGCTCGATCGTGATGGGTCGGGACTACGAGGCCGAGCAGGCCCGCACCATGGCCACGCTGGGCCTGGCCGGCCTGACCGTGGATGAGTTGAGGGCCCTGTAGTCCGACGAGACGGCACCGCTACCATGCGCCAATGCCGGATCTGACGCAGGGACCGTTGCGGTACCTGCGCGGAGGTGTGCTCGGCGTGAGTGTGGGAAGTATCGCCCTCGTGGGCCATGCCGCGGGCCACGGCACAGTGTCGCTCGTTCCCGCCCTCCGTGTCGTTGGCTTGGCCCTGGCGGCTGCCGCTGCGCTGACGGGGAGGGTTTTACGACCCGCGCTGCTGGCGCCCTTCGTGGTCGGCTTCCAACTGGTCGCGCACAAGCTACTGTCGCCCGCCGGGGGACACTCTCCCAGCAGTTCGCAGCATCACCTTGGCCTGGATCCCACCAGCGGGGCCACCGGCCGGGTGTGGGCCGCGCACCCCAGGACAGAACTCAGCGGCGAGCTCGGCGACGCAGGCACCTGGTGGCCCCAACTCGACGCGGCCATGGTGGCTGGACACGCCATCGCCGCACTCATCATCGTGGTGCTCATGTGGCGCGCGGACGCGGCGCTCGCCTCGTTCATCGTTGCGCTCCAGCGCGCGATCGACGTCATTCTCGGTGGCGGGTTCTGGGTGTCGCCAGGTGCCGTGGTGGCGCATGCGAGCCGACTATCCGTCGAACTTTCGCCTGCTCCGAGCCACGAGCTGGCCCATCCCTGCCCGACGCGGCGCCGCGGACCACCCGTGCCTGTCGCGTTCTGCTGATAATCACGGCCCTTGGATCGCCCACGCGGCGATAGACCCCGGGCTTCTGGTGTGCGTCGCACGTGTGCGGCGCCGACCCAGCATCACGGGCACACCCACTGGGGTGATCGCCCGCCCGCACACATGGCACCGGCAGTTGCCGGAGTCCCTTTCTGACACAAACAACTTTTCATCGGAGAAACCATGGGTAAGACCCCATTCGTATTGCTCGCCACCCTGACGCTCGCCACGATGTCGATCGCCGGCTGCTCGTCCGGATCAACGACTGCCGAGGAATCATCGGCGGCTCCATCGGCCGCGGCCACGTCAGCAGCTGCCTCGGCGTCGCCGTCCGCTGCCGCTTCCTCGGCCTGCCCGCTCACCGTCACCGACGCGTGGGTGAAGGCAGTCGACTCCGGCATGACTGGCGCTTTCGGCATCGTGACCAACAGTTCCGGCGCTGACGTAGTCATCACTTCGGCCAACACCACCGCCGCTGCCACGACAGAACTCCACGAAACCGTCGACAAGGACGGCACAAAGGCCATGCAGCCAGTGAGCCAGTTCGACGTCCCGGCCGACGGCACCTTCACCCTTGAGCCGGGTGGCAACCACATCATGTTGATGAACGTTCCCGCCCCGATCACGCCGGGTCAGGACGTCCCCGTCACCCTCACCTGCCAGGGCGGCGGCACTGCGGAGTTCACCGCGCAAGCCAAGACCTACACGGGTGCGAACGAAACCTACATGCCTGGCATGCCCATGGAATCCGAGACGGCCTCCTCTGGCATGTAGCTGTCGGTCTGGAACCGACAGGGGAGGACCGCCACAGCGGTCCTCCCCCGTCGGTCACCACGAAACCGACAGATCGACGGGAATGTCGACCATCCTGCACGGGTGCCACTGCCGTGGGGGACGATGCACCCCATGGCCCCGTTCACAACTCTCGACGTCTCGCTGACCGGCGCGGTCCTCACCGTTCGCGTCAGTAACCCGCCCACCGACCTGCTCGACGGCGAAGTCATGGCCGACGTGGACGAGCTCGGTCGACGGCTCCGCCGGGATCGACGGGTGCGGGCCGTGGTGCTGTCGGGGCCCCGACCAGGTGTGTTCATTCCGCACTACGACCTCGCCGAAATCGTCGACGGCGCCGAGGCACTCGGCCTGCCAACCCCCTACCCGGTGGCCCGCGCGGCGGTCGCGCTCGTGGCGGGTCTAGCGCGGCTGCCGGGAGCGCACCAGGCGCTGGCGCACACCCCTGCCGCGGGGCTCGTCGCCCTGCACCGCACGCACGCGACGCTCAACCGCTTCGGCACACTGCCCCAGATCATCATCGCGGCGATCGACGGTGACGCCCTGGGCGGCGGTTGTGAAGTCGCGCTTGCCTGCGACCTGCGCCTCATGGGCGACGGCGATTACCTGTTCGGGCTGCCCGAACTCACCGCGGGCATCCCGCCCGGCGCCGGCGGCAGCGTGCGCCTGACCCGCGCGCTCGGTCCTGCCCGTGCGGCCGCGATGATCCTTACCTCGCGCACTCTGAGCCCGGCACAGGCCCTGGCTGCGGGCCTCGTCAGCGAGGTCGTACCCGCTGGCGACGTGGCGCAGCGGGCGCAAGACTGGGCGGCCGATCTGGCCCAACGTAACCCGGCGGCCGTCATCGCCGCCAAACGTGCGATCAGGACTGCCAGCGTGTCGGTCGAATCGGCGGGTTTCGTCTCAGCCGCCTCCGGCGCCGCTGCCGTGGCGGCGTTGCGCGAATTCGTCACCGGCGCGGACCCCGAGCACGGCCGCACCGGTTGGCGCGACCGCAGCGCCCTGCCTCGACGCTAGCCGCCCAGCCAGGCTGCGCAGGCCCGCTCGGCCAGTGCCGTGATGGTCAGCGACGGGTTGACGCCGATGTTGCTGGGCACCACCGAACCGTCCATAACCCGCAGGCCGGCATAGCCGAACACCCGCTGCTCAGCATCGACCACACCGTCGTGCGGGCCGCTGCCGATCACCGCGCCTCCCAAGATGTGCGCGGTCGCCCCGATTCCACCGACCGCCTCCAGCAGGGTTGTGTAGGCCTGGCCGCCGCTGACCTCGGCGACCGCCCGACCCGCCGCGTCCGCCTGCGGTAGGTAGCTCGGCACCGCCTGGGCCCCGGGCCGTTGCGACTCCAGCGACCACCCCCATGGCCGGCGCCGGTAACGCAGGGCCATCTGATTGTCATCGTGTTGCATGACGGTGAGCACCGTGGTGCGGTGATGCCACTGCCGCGCCCGCAGCGCCGCGCTGGACCGGAGCGGGTGTCGCAGCCAGGCACCGGCGGTGTCGCGTCGGCGATGGTCCCCGGACACGCTCGGGCTCAGGTACCACTTCATGAACGTGTAGGACTTGGGGAAGCGGTTGTTGGTCACGTGGGTGATGGGGTCGGGGTAGAAGTCCGACGAGATCGTCGCGCCGGGCATCACGTCCGTGCCGGGCGGATGCAGCACGGCCGCGAAGGCCTCGGAGTTGGTGCGCACCTGCTGCCCCACCTGCTCGGACAGCCCTGGCAAGGTGCGCCAACGGTCCCGCGCCGCGAGCAGTAGGCCGGTGGTGCCGAGCACTCCCCCGGCCAGCACGACCTCGGCCGCGGTGACACTCGTGGGCCGTGCCCGCCGGCCACCCAGCGGGTCGCGCAGGACCACCCGCCAACCGTCACGCCCGTCGCCGCGGCCCAGTGGCACGAGGACCTCAACTCGTGAGCGTTCGCGCACCTGCGCCCCGAGCGACTCGGCAGCCGCCAGATACGTCAGGTCCACGCTGTTCTTGGCACCGTGCGGGCACCCGGTGATGCATTGACCGCATCCGATGCAGGCATCGAAGTCGATGCCTTGCGGGGTCGGCCCCCAGGTATCGCCCACGCCCATCAGTTCGGCGGCCGCGCGCAGCCATTCGTCCTGCTGCCCCTGCTGAGGGTTGACCTGCCGCCCCAGCATGTCCGCGGCCGTGGCCACATGCGGTGCCAATTCGGTTGGCCAGTCGTGGCCGGTCCGGGTCCAGCCGACGGTCTGCAGTGCCGCGGCGGGCGGGTCGATGAGGACCGCCGCATAGACCAGCGACCCACCCCCGACGCCGACGCCGCTGACGACCACGACGTCCCGCAGCGCCGTCTGCCGGAAGTACCCGCGCAGGCCCACTGCGGGCTCCCACAGCAATCGCCGGGTGGACTCCGCTCCGGCCTCGAAGTCGGCAGGGCGCAGGCGGCGCCCCTGTTCCAGCACCGTGACCCGCCGGCCCGCTTGGGCCGCCCGTAGCGCGGCGACCCCGCCACCGAAGCCGGAGCCGATCACGACCACATCCGTCTCGAACTCGCTGCGCGTCACCGCACCAGCGTGGCACCAGGCGCCATCCGAGTCGAGTCCGGCGCCGACGGCTGATTGACTACCGATCATGGAACCCCTGCGCGTCGGCTTGGTGGGCTACGGAGTTGCCGGATCCGCCTTTCACGCCCCTCTGATCGCCACCACAGCCGGACTGCGACTGACGGCCATCGTCACCCGTGACCCAGCCCGGGCGGCGGCCGCGGCAGAGCGCTACCCGGGGGTTGAGGTCGTCGCCGACACCGACCAATTGTGGTCGTTGGACCTGGACGCGGTGACCATCGCCTCGCCCAACCACACACACGTGCCGCTGGCGCTGGCGGCCCTCGCGGCAGGGCTCAACGTGGTGGTCGACAAGCCGCTCGCGACCTCCGTTGCCGAAGCCGAACGATTGATCGCGGCGGCGGCCGAGGCTGACCGCCTGCTCACGGTGTATTTCAACCGGCGCTGGGACGGTGACTTCCGCACCGTGGCGCAACTCGTCGACGACGGGGCGCTGGGCCGGGTCGCCCGGTTTGAGTCCCGGTTCGAGCGGTGGCGCCCGCAGGTGGCCAGTACGTGGAAGGAGACCGCCGGCGCCGGTCAGGGCGGGGGCATCTTGTACGACCTCGGCCCCCACTTGATCGACCAAGCGCTGCGGCTGTTCGGACCCGCCCGAACCGTCTATGCGGAGGTCGACACCACGCGGGCTGGAGGCACGAATCCCGACGACGTCTTCCTCGCGCTGACCCATGTCGGCGGGGTGCGCTCGCACCTGTTCATGAGTGCCGTCGCGGCCGACCTCGGGCCGAGGTTCCGGGTGCTCGGCACGGCCGGCGGCTATCGCGTGTTCGGCCTCGACGGGCAGGAGCCGGCCCTGCGTGCAGGCCTGATGCCCGACGACAGGTGGGGTGAGGTGCCCGAGGCCGACTGGGGCACACTCGTGGGCAGCGACGAGCCGCGTCCGGTGCCCAGCCTGCCGGGGGCGTACCCGGAGTTCTACCGCCTGTGGGAGGTCGCGGTGCGCCGCACCGGCCCCGTGCCGGTCGACCCGGTCGACGCCCTCACCGGCCTGCGCATCATCGAGGCCGCCGAGGTGTCCTCGCGCGATCTGAGGGTCATCTCGCTGGAGTAGGGCGTGACCTGGTGGGCGCGGTGTGTGCCGCAGTCTGTCACCGGAATATGTGACATCCCGGCCTGGCTTGTTGGAGGTCGGGGTTGTAGCGTGCCAAGCAGCGGGGCGGTGGCCGTTCCGGGGTGACAGGGGTGTGTTGTGAGCGTACGGGCTGGGTTCGGGGTAGGGCGTCGGGTGTGGTTGGTGCTGGCCGTGGTCGCCTCGGCGTTGATGTTCGCAGCGGGCCTGCTCGGGCTGCCACAAGGTGCCAGTCCGGCGGCCGCGGCACCGACCGGAACCGTGAAGGTCGACCCGACGTTCGCGCGGGTTCCGGGGGTCGACGGTCAGGTCTTCGCCGTCGTTCCCCTGGCCGGGGGCAAGACGCTGATCGGCGGCAAGTTCACCTTCGTCAACGGCACACCGCGCGCGGGCATCGCCCGGCTGAACGCGGACGGCTCGCTGGACGCCACGTTCAACCCCGGCAACGGCTTCACCGGTGGCCAGGGCGAGGTGCATGCGCTGGCCCTGCAGCCGGACGGCAAAGTCATCGCCGGCGGCAACTTCGACGCCTTCAACGGCGCCGCCCGCAAGGGCATCGCCCGCCTGCTGACATCCGGCGCGCTCGACACCACCTTCACAGTGGGCTCCGGCTTCGCAGTCGGCGACGCCTGGCGGAACAGGGACCGAGTCCAGGCAGTGGCGGTGCAGTCCGACGGCAAGGTCTTGGTTGGTGGGGCCTTCGACTCCTACAACGGCGTCGCGCGACGGTCCCTTGTGCGCTTGAACGCGAATGGGTCGCTGGATGCGCCCTACAATCCCACCCTTGAGGCTCAATACCTGGGCGTATCCGCCCAGGTAGACACGACGGTGGTCCAGCCAGATGGCAAGGTGTTCATCGGCGGCGTGTTTACCTTGGTCAACGGTGTGCGCCGTGCTGGACTGGCGAGACTCAACAGCAACGGTTCGCTGGACCAGACCTTCACCCCCCCTTGGGACGGCGCGACCATCAAATCCGTCGCCCTCAGCCCAGACGGCAAGGTGGTGGTGGGTGCCAGCAGCGTGTGGTGGGGGAACGCGGATCAGAGCACCCGCCAAAGCAATGTGGTGCGTCTCAACTCCAATGGCACCCTTGACGGGTCATTCGACCATCGCGCCGGTATCACCGGGTGGGTCACATCGGTGGCCCTGCAAGGCGACGGCAAGATGCTGGTCAGCGGCTACTTCACCAGTTTCGACGTCCCCTCCCCGTTGGGCTTCACGAGCACCCCCCGCGACGGCATCGCACGCCTGAACACCAACGGCACCCTAGACCTCGGATTCAACCCCGGCACCGGGTTCCAGCAGGGTCGGGCCAATGCCGTCGCAGTCCGTTCGGACGGGGTGCTGATTGCCGGTGGCTACTTCTCCACCTACAACGGAGCGGGCCGACCCGCGGTCGCCTGGATCAATCCCAACGGTTCGGTGAACCCTGCCCGCACCATCGTCGGCGCGTCGACAGGTGTCGATGGGGATGTCAACACCATGGAGCAGCAGCCTGACGGCAAGGTTCTGATCGCCGGCGGCTTCACCACAGTCAACGGGGAGGCCCGCCCCGGCGTGGCCCGCCTCAACGCTGATGGAGCACTGGACGGCACCTTCATCCCCCCCGCCGGGGCGGACGGCAGAACCGTGTCCGCCTTCGCTGTGCAACCCGACGGCAAAATCATCATCGGAGGCAACCTCACCCAAGTCGCCGGTATCGCCCGCAGCGGTGTCGCCCGCCTCAACCCCAACGGCACCCTGGACACCACCTTCAACCCCGGCACCGGCCTCCTCTCGGACAACCACGGCCAGCCCGTTCCCGGATTCGCCGCAGCCATCCTCGTGCAACCCGA
>JAUPKO010000937.1 GCA_030837395.1 Actinomycetota bacterium
GGTGGAGAACCAGCCGTCGCCGTGCTCGAACACCTCGGCGTTGGCCTCGGGCAGGTTGCGGTAGCCACGCATGACGCCGGGACCGCGCACCAGGATCTCGCCGTCATCGGCGATGGCGATCTCGGTACCGGCCATGGGCTCGCCCACGGTTCCGAACTTGACATTGTCCGGGCGCACGATGCAGGTGGCAGCCGAGGTTTCGGTCAGGCCGTAGCCCTCCAGAATGGTCAGCCCCGCGGCGTCGAACCACTCCGCGATAGTGCCCGAGAGGGCGGCCGAACCGGAGATGAAGTAGCGGATGTTGCCGCCCATCTTCTCGTGCAGCTTGGAGAAGACCAACTTGTTGGCCAGGTTGTACTGCCATCCGCCCGCACTTTGGCCGGCATTGCGCTTGGCGGCCTCACGTTTGCCCACTTCGAAGGCCCAGGTGAAGATTTTGGCCTTGACGCCACCCTCGCTAGTGCCGTTCTTGATCGCCCCGGCGTAGATCTTCTCGAAGATTCGCGGCACGCCAGCCATGAAGGTCGGCTTGACGACAGGCAGGTTCTCGACAATCTTCGGCACGCGACCGTCGACCGCGGTGCAGAAGCCGATCTGCAGCTGGGCAGAGGCCAACACCTTGCCGAACGAGTGCGCCAGCGGCAGCCACAGGAACTGCACGTCGTCCTCGGTCAGGATCGGGCTGTCGCCACCGACTCCAGCGATCGCGGCGCCCTCGTACGTCCAGTTGGAGTGGGTGAGTTCGACACCCTTGGGCTTGCCGGTGGTGCCGGAGGTGTAGATCAGGGTCGCCAGGTTGTCCGGCGAGATCGAGGCACTGCGCTCGGACACCACGTCGGGCGTCTCGGCGAGGAGCTTCTTGCCCATCTCGTGCAACTCGGCGGTGCTGATCACCCAATCGCCATCACCCTCGCCGTCGAGCACGATGACCTTGCGCAGGTCCGGCAGGTCGCCGCGGACGTTGCGCACCTTGGCCACCTGGGTGGCGTCCTCGGCGAACAGCAGCACGACATCGGCGTCGGAGAGAATGTAGGCGACATCCTCCTCACCGGTCGAGGGGTAGACCGTGGTGGTGGCACCACCGGCGAGCATGATGCCCAGGTCCGCCATGACCCACTCGAGACGAGTGTTGGAGGCGATACCAACGCGCTCCTCGGTGGTCAGGCCGAGCGCCAACAGGCCAGCGGCGATCAGCGTCGCCTCATCGAAGGATTCCTTCCACGTGAACGACTTCCACCCACCGTCGGCGGTGGGCTTGCGGAAGGCCTCCCGATTCGGAGTCTTGGCGACCCGATCGATGAACATCTGCGCAACTGTCGTGTTCTGCTGCGGGAGCGTTTCGCGAGACTTCGTGATTTCCACTGCTTGTTCCTCCAGATCCGCCGACCGCATCCCGGCCGGACTTAGGTCCATACCCTACGGGCAAAAGGTCCCCCAGTCGCCTGATGACGAGAGATTCATCACTCTTGCTTCGGGAGAGTGTAGGGCCAAAGTCCCTTGCAGTCACCCGCATTCTTGCCAGCGTTCACTTCGTGCTTGCGTCGCCGCCGGTGCTCAGAGCCGCGATGAAGGCCTCCTGCGGGACCTCCACCCGGCCGACCATCTTCATCCGCTTCTTGCCTTCTTTCTGCTTCTCCAGCAGTTTGCGCTTGCGTGAGATGTCACCGCCGTAGCACTTGGCCAGGACGTCCTTGCGGATGGCTCGGATCGTCTCCCGTGCGATCACCCGTGATCCGATGGCAGCTTGGATGGGCACCTCGAACTGCTGTCGCGGGATCAGCTCGCGCAGGCGGGCGGTGAGGGCGACACCATAGGCATAGGCCTTGTCCTTGTGCACGATCGCACTGAAGGCATCGACCTTCTCGCCTTGCAGCAGGACGTCGACTTTGACCAGGTCAGCGGCCTGTTCGCCGCTGGGCTCGTAGTCCAGCGAGGCGTAGCCGCGGGTGCGCGACTTGAGTTGGTCGAAGAAGTCGAAGACGATCTCTGCCAGCGGCAGCGTGTAGCGCAACTCGACCCGGTCCTCGGACAGGTAGTCCATGCCCTGTAGCACCCCCCGGCGTTGCTGGCACAACTCCATCACAGTGCCGACGAACTCCGTCGGGGCCAGGATCGTCGAGCGGACCACCGGCTCGTACACCTCGGCGACTTTGCCGGTCGGAAACTCGCTCGGGTTGGTCACCACGTGCTCGGCCCCGTCGTCCATGAGCACCCGGTAAACCACGTTGGGCGCGGTGGAGATCAGGTCCAGCCCGAATTCCCGCTCCAGCCGTTCGCGCACGATCTCCAGGTGCAGCAGGCCCAGGAAGCCGATCCGGAAGCCGAAGCCCAGGGCTGCCGACGACTCCGGCTCGAACACCAGCGCGGCATCATTGAGTTTGAGTTTGTCCAACGCGTCGCGCAGCAGCGGGTAGTCCGAGCCGTCGATCGGATACAGGCCGGCGAACACCATGGGTTTGGGATCCCGGTAGCCGCCGAGGGCCTCGGTCGCCGAACTGCCCACCAGGGTGACGGTGTCACCCACCCGGGACTGGCGCACATCCTTGACACCGGTGATCAGGTAGCCCACCTCACCTGCGATCAGGCCCTCGGTGGCCGTCGGTTCGGGGCTGATCACGCCGATCTCAAGCAGTTCGTGTGTGGCCCCGGTGCTCATCATCCGGATTCGCTCGCGCGGGCGGAGCGCACCGTCGACCACCCGCACGTAGGTGACCACCCCGCGGTACGAGTCGTAGACACTGTCGAAGATCATCGCCCGCGGGGCCGCCACCGGGTCCCCCATCGGTGCCGGTACGAGGTCGATGATCGCGTCGAGGAGGTCCTCCACCCCCTCACCGGTCTTGGCGCTGACCCGCAGCACGTCGTCGGCGTGACCGCCCACGATGTGCGCGAGTTCGGCGGCATACTTCTCCGGTTGGGCGCCGGGCAGGTCGATCTTGTTGAGCACCGGGATGACCATCAGGTCGTTCTCCAGCGCGAGGTAGAGGTTGGCCAGGGTCTGCGCCTCGATGCCCTGCGCAGCATCCACCAGCAGCACGGCCCCCTCTCAT